>CALLBH010000152.1 GCA_938001945.1 uncultured Robiginitomaculum sp. | reverse complement strand
ACAAAGTTTCGCGCGGCGGGGACAGATTTCATGTTGGGCGCGGTCACAATCATTTCACGCTTCGCCGCGTCCATTTTTATGGAAATGCGCTTGGCGCGATTGTTCACCGTATAGACAATGCGCGGCTCTGCTGCGTCGCGTTCACGAAAAGCAGGCGCTTTGGTCTTGGGGGTTTTACGGCGAAGAAGCATATAGAGTATATGGGAGCGTTCGCCGCGCGCGGCAAGTTAAGGCGACGCGGGAATTACAGGCGTTAAAAATTATCCTTACGGCGGCGCACTTCGCCTAAAATATCTGACGGCGGCGCTCCGACCATATCCACGGCGCTGGCAACGCCGTTTTGATCGGTGCGCATAAAGGGATTTGCCGAAATTTCCGCGCCAATGGTGGTCGGCACAGTGGGGAGATTATCTGCGCGTTTGGCTTTGGCGGTTTTTATATAATCATGCAGCGCAGAATTATCTGTTTCAATCGTTTCGGCAAAGCGCGCATTTGAAAGCGTATATTCATGGGCGCAATAAACCTGCGTCTCATGCGGCAGAGCTTTATAGCGTGCCATCGCCGCCCACATTTGCGCAGGTGTGCCTTCGAATAAACGTCCGCAGCCCAGTGCAAATAAAGTATCGCCAACAAATATCGCGGAGTCATCTTGGAAATAATAACTAATATGTCCCGCCGTGTGAGCGGGTGTGTCCCAGATCTGCGCGAGGCAATTCCCAAGGGTGAATGTCTCGCCTTCGCTAAGCGCCGTATCGAGTTGTGGGATGCGATCTTGCTCAGCTTTAGGACCAATCACTTGCGCGCCATATTTGCGTTTCAACGCTTTGTTTCCGCCTGTATGATCGGGGTGATGGTGGGTGTTCAGAATATAATCCAGCCCCCATCCGCGCGCCTCAACCTGTTTTGAAATCTCGGCCGCGTCTGGCGTATCTACGCAAGCCGTTTGGCCGGTCTCGGTGCAATGCAGCAAAAATCCGTAATTATCGGACAGGCAGGGAAAGACGATAATGTCGAGGCTCATATATTTCTCTTTTTGGTTTGGCGCGCAGCTCTATTGCTATTATCATAAATTATGCGCCAGACTGCAAACCAACTCTCTGAATTTTATGCCTCGCCAATGGGTCGGGCCGCGCGCGTCATGGCGCTGCGTAGATTAACGGCGCTATGGCCTCCCGAAGAGGAAGAGGGCCGCGCTATGCTGGGCCTTGGATATGCGGGGCCATATTTAATGCCTTACGCGCCCAAGGCGAAAAAAGTTATTCTGACCATGCCTGCTGCGATGGGCGTTATTCCGACGAAAAGCCGCCGAGGGAATGTGGCTGCGCTCGTCGAAGATGACGCGCTCCCGCTTCCGCCTGCCAGCTTTGACCGCGTGCTGTTAGTGCACGCCATCGAGGAAAGCGCGGATTTCACGGCGGTGCTGGCCGAGGCGTGGCGCGTCCTGGCCCCCGAAGGACGGCTGGTGATTATCGCCGCTAACCGATCAGGATTATGGGCGCGCAGCGATGCCTCGCCCTTTGGTGCAGGGCGGCCGTTCTCTCGTAGCCAGCTTGCGAATGCGCTTAAAAATGCACAATTCTTGCCACTGGCTTGGGCCGGCGCGCTCTATGCCCCGCCCATTTCTCGCATGACCGGACCACGCTTTCTGTCGGTCATGGAACGATTTGGCGAAACCGTTTGGCCACGTTTTTCAGGACTTGTGCTTGTCGAGGCGGTCAAGCGCCTTTATGCGGGAACAGATGGGCTTAGCAGCGAAGAGGTTCGCGCGCCGCTCTTTCCGAAACCGACCCCCGTTTTAGAGCGCGGGTCGCAAAAGAATTGATAATTGATTATGAGCGCTAAGCCTGACATCGCGAAATTACGCATTGATATTGACCGCGTGGATAATGCGCTTTTAGATCTGATCGCAGAGCGTTTGGATTTATCGGCCAAAGTGCGGGCCAGTAAATCCGGCATGCGCGTCTGGCGACCCTCGCGCGAAGAAAGTCATGTGCGCGCATTGGCCAAGGCCGCCGTCGACACATCGCCCGAATTGGTCAGCCGCATCATGGCAGAGCTCATGAGCGCCAGCCTCGCAATCCAAGGGCCGATGGTTTTGCACATTGCCCTCGAGGGTGACGCGTTGACCAATGGCTCGCTTGTGCGCGACCGTTTCGGCGCGTCTATCCCGACGCGCAATTATCCCACAACCAGCGCGGCGTTGGCTGCGACATTGGCTGACCCCGAAGGTGTGGCTGTGCTGCCTGCGCCGGGCGGAATGAATAAATGGTGGAACGCTTTACTTCCTGGCGGGGCAATGGACGGGCTTTATATTTTATCGGGATTGCCGCGCACGGGCGCGCAAGATTGGCCTCAAGCTGTGGCTGTGGCGAGCGCAGATATAGCGCCATCAGGTGATGAAGATTGCAGCCTTGTAGCTGTGAAGTTGAATGAAGCCAAAGCTGTCTCTCGCGCCGAGCCCAAAGCGGTTCCACGCGCAGAAGCAGGCGATTATGCACTTTATCAATGGCCGCATTACGTTAGCGACAGCGATCTGGCTGCGCTTAAATTCGATATACCAAGCGCGCATATTATTGGCGTTTTACCGCCGAGTCTCGGGGCGTCGTAATGGCCACATTTGAAACAATACTGATTGTCGGCGGGGGTCTGATCGGCTCGTCTTTGGCGCGCGCGGCGAAAACCTACGGCCAGGCCGATACGATTTTAATGGCGGATAAAAACGCCGACGTGGTCGCCACGATTAAATCGTTAAACATTGCTAATGAAGCCAATGTAGATGCCGCGAAACTGGCTGCCGATGCTGATCTCGTTATCCTCGCTGTTCCGCCAGGACGCATGGCAGATGCAGCGGCCAGTGTAATTCCAGAAATGAAAGCCGGCGCGATATTATCTGATGTTGGGTCAACCAAAGGCTTCGTTATCGAAGCCCTGACGCCGCTATTGCGCGATGATATTTCATTCGTTCCCGGCCACCCCATTGCAGGCACGGAGAATAGCGGGCCCGAAGCGGGATTTGCAGAGCTGTTTCAAAAGCGCTGGTGTATTCTAACGCCCGAAGATGAAACATCGCCCGCCGCTAAACGCGTCGCCGCGTTCTGGGAAGGGCTAGGCAGTGATGTGGCGATGATGGATGCCAAACGTCACGATACGGTTCTCGCCACAACATCTCATGTTCCGCATTTACTCGCCTATGCTTTGGTCGGCACGGCGGTGGATATGGAGCGCGTGACCAATAATGAAGTCGTGAAGTTTTCGGCGGGCGGCTTTCGGGATTTTACCCGTATCGCCGCATCTGATCCTGAAATGTGGCGCGATGTTTTTCTGTCGAATAAAACCGCCGTACTCGAAGTCGTTGACCGCTACATCGAAGATCTGTCGGCCTTAAAGCGCGCCATACGCTGGGGCGAGGGCGATGATTTATTGCGTGAGTTTTCCAAGACGCGAAATATCCGCCGCCAGATTATTGACGCAGGACAAGATACCGATGCGCCTAATTTTGGCCGCGATAAAAAGCCTAATTAAAACGGCAGTCGCCCAAGCGGGAGCGGACCAAGCGACATATTGCCATTACTGACGCTAATCGGCAGCTCATATTGATCCGCATTATTTTTAGGCAGGCTTGAGATAAGCATATCAATCAAGAAGCCGGCCTGACGCGGGAGCATGCCTTCCCGCTGCGCCGCTTTTATTAGCGCGGCAGGGTCATTGGTAAAGATCGTAATATCCCCGCTTAGCGTTCCATTATTGCGGGTTAGATTGAAGCGACCATCAAATTTCAAATCTCCCCAATCAAATATGATTTTTTGCGCGGCAATCACATCGCCATCGGCGGCTCCAAATGGGGTTTCATTGACGGTTTCACGCGTGATCAAAATATCGCCGCTAATCCCTTCGGCTTGGGACCCCAATAATTGTCCCACATCACCCAAACGGCTTGCATCAAGTGTGATGTCATTCAGTTTGAAGTCTACTGCATAGGATTTGCGCGCCATGTCGCGGCGCATATAAATACGGCTTGCCGATTGAATTGGCCATACACTTTGCGGAGCGGACGTAATGGTGATATTTTTGGCATTGATAATCGTTTCTTGCGACAGGCGAGAGGTGAGAGCGCTATCTAAAGTCGCGCTCTCAGTTTGCGTGTCGTAGATGCCTTTGAATAGACCCTTGTGAATATTGAAATTGGCGCGGCCATCATGCTGCAATTTTACAGATGTGGGCAGGTAAGCTGGTGCGCGGGCCGTGAGCGTATCAATGACTGCGCTCCATCCCTCGCCGCTCATTTTTACTGGGGACACATCAGATTTAAACGCGGCAGGAAATCCTGATATTTTAATCGGGCCATGTTCAACCTTGGCTGTGTCTTCGGGCAAGGTTTGGATTTGGCCCTCGATTTGATTTGGCAAAAAACGGGCCGCTGCAAACCAATATACGCAATAGGCAAGCGCAGCGAGCACAAGAATAATGATGAGTTTTTTCATATTGGACTATCCTATTGCGGCCCGGTTAATTTAGGCGGGTCTTGGGCTTCGCGCATGACTTCGGCTGGATCGGGATTAGGCTTTGGGGATCGCTCTGTGCGCTCTCCCATCTGGCGCGCATAAACCACCAAGAGCTTTCCGTATTCACGCGAAAATACACTAAAGCGGTTTGTATCCCGTCCATCTGGAACAGGGTAACGTGTGAGGCGTATGCCATCTGTGGCGTGATTTAACTCAACGATAGCGCGCGGCATGTGATAATCTGATGTCACTACGATTAAATGCTCATAGCCCAAGGCGCGGGCCCAAATCGCGGTCTCGCGAGCATTGCCCGCTGTATTATTGGCGGCAAAATCGAGATCAACGCAGCAGGCCATGGTCTCGTCTGTAACAAAGAGAATATCAGCAATTTGTTCTGGGGTAACGGATTTACCAACGCCGCTAATCAGTAGGCGTTCTGCCGCTCCAGCCTTGAGGAGCTCCGCGCCTGTTTCAAGGCGGCCGCCGCCTGGCCCTGTTAGCACAACAATACCATCGGCGTTCAAACTCGAGAGCGGCGGAGCAGATCGTTTGATGCTCAGCACGAATAGGCCAAACCCAACAAGAACAGCCAAGAGCGCGACTAAAATAACAAAGCGCAAAAAGCCGAGGCGACTCAGTAATTTACGGCGGGGTGTCGGTTTAGTCATTTCATCTCACCCTAAATATGCCGTTTGCCTTCGCGCGTGGATAATGTGCGGCGCACGGTGCGGCCTGCACTGATCGCGCAAATGATAGCCGATAAAATCGGGGTTAAAAATAAAATCCATAGATCGAATTGACCCATAGATAGACGCGGCAGTAGTCCTTCGCTATCTTGTCCTGAGATAAGGCTTAAAATGAGGAATAGAATGCCGGCCAATATCGCGCCGGCAACCCCAGACAGTAGCCCAAGCCAGCCGAAGCGTTGCGTGAAGAGCCGCGCTATGTATCGATCGCGCGCGCCGATTTGGGTCAGCACATCAATTATGCTTTTGCGCGCAACCAACCCGGCTTGGGTTGCAAATATAGCTGTCGCGATCGTGGCTGTAATCAGTAAAGCAAGCGCCATCATGCCCAAAAGTTGCACAGCGCGAGCGGTGCGCGCGACGTCACGGCTCCAGCGTTGGTGGTCATCGACATTGGCTTCAATACCCGCAGCTTTGAGCGCGCTTTGAGCTTTGCGGGCGTTAAACGATTCCTCATCCGTGAGCCGTAAATCGATTAGCGCGGGAACAGGTAAATCATCAGGTAAAGCCGCCCCGCCGAGCCAAGGCCGCAGCAATTCTTTCGACTCTGACTCGCTAATCACCCGGGTCTGTGAAATTCCGTTTTGAGCGTTTAGAATAGGTAGCGCATTAGCCACATCTTCGGATTTTAACTGAACAGTTGCCGATTGTGATAAGCCGCGTCCCCAATCTCCAGCGGCTTGATAGCTACGCTGCGCCCCCATTGCAGCGATACAGGCCAGAAAGACCATAATCATCATGACTAGAAATAATGGACGATCCGCGCGAGCATGGGGCGGGAAAAGCGGCTGTTGTTTGGGCAAATTAAAATCAGAAGTGCTCATGAGGAGAGCTCCCCGCGCGCTATTTCTAGCCGCCGCGCACCGCTTGGAATGAGGTCAAGGTCATGGGTAGCAATTAAAACGGTGGTGCCAATGCGGTTCATTTCTTCGAATAAGCGGATAAGGCGCGCGCCCATGGCGGGGTCGACATTGCCTGTCGGTTCGTCCGCGATAAGGAGATCCGGTTTTGCAATCACGGCTCTGGCAATCGCGACCCGCTGTTTCTCACCCCCGGACAATGTCGGCGGCAGCGCATCGAGACGCTCTCCAAGACCAACCCAGCGCAGAATTTCGACGGCGTCACTGGCATAGCTTGAGCGCTTAACGCCGTGAATGCGCAGAGGTAGGGCGACATTTTCAAATACGGATAAGTGATCAATCAGATCAAAATCTTGCAAAACGACGCCGATACGGCGGCGGACAAGCGGACGGCTCGTCTCTGTTAATTGCGCGCTATCTTGGCCAAATAGAGAAATCAGCCCGCGGCTGGCTTGTTCGCGCAAATACATCAGTTTGAGCAGCGAGGATTTCCCTGCCCCTGATGGCCCTGTTAAAAACGCAAATTCACCCTGTGCGAGCGTTAAATCAACATCGCGCAGTACCTCTGGACCTTCGCCGTAACGCATCGACACACCCGACATCTGCACGGATGGCGCTTGATTTAGCTCGGGGCTGGACTTTGGGGCGTTAATTGGCATTCTGTCCTTGGTTAAACGAATCAGGACTCTTATGATACTCACATGTCCAGAATGTGCCACGCGTTATTCAGCAAAAGCTGATGCCATCGGGCCTAATGGACGGTCTGTGCGGTGTGCCAAGTGCTCTGCAACATGGTTTGTCGCCGCTGAGCCTGATGTTTTAGCGCTATCCGATCAACAAAATGATGTTGGATTAACAGCAGCATCTGTCGCTGGAGCCTCTGCCGGTTTTAAGCCTGAGTCGCGACCTAACACATCTCGCGACATGGATAGAGTTGTACCAGCCGGCGCTGCTAGCGCAGCCTCCATTCGGGATAATGCAGATCGCAGCCGTGCACGCCGCCGTGTTTTGGGAGTCTCAATGATATGGGGCGTGACATTAGGGGTGCTGGCGACCTTTGCGACTGCCGCATATTTTTTGAGTCAGCCCATCGTCGAGCGCTTCCCGTCAACATCGAC
Source organism: uncultured Robiginitomaculum sp. (assembly GCA_938001945.1). Classification (GTDB taxonomy): domain Bacteria; phylum Pseudomonadota; class Alphaproteobacteria; order Caulobacterales; family Maricaulaceae; genus Robiginitomaculum. The sequence goes on along the minus strand of CALLBH010000152.1, from coordinate 21,438 downwards.
GATCTATAAGTCATTTGGCATTAAAGTGGCGCAAAATGGTTTGGCGTTTCAAGCCGTGCAATCGCGGTCTGCGATTGTTGAAGGCGTGCCAACTTTAATCGTTGATGGCGCAGTTCAAAATTTAACGGCAAAGCGTATTGGCGCGAAGCCTGTTTTGTTGAGCTTGCATAATGCTGGCGGTGATGAATTGACCCGCTGGATCGTCGAGCTTCCAGCGCCCAGCATAAATGCCAAAGGTAAACAGGATTTTGTAACCTCTTATCCTAATCCTCCGATTGATGCGTCTATTCTGCGCTATAGATTTTCTGAGGATATGACGGTTACATCCGTCATTGCGCCGCCAGAGCGTTTGTCTCTTGCGACAACATCAAATGCTGAAAACGATAAATCCGAAGACTAGACTTTTATTGAAACTGTAGTTTCCTAGAAACGTTCTAACAAACGATCCAGATATTCACGTTCTTCTTGCTCACGTTCTTGCTCCGCTGAGCGGCGGCGTAATTCTTCCATCAAATCACGCGCGCGCTGACGTTCTGTTTCGGCGGGAATGTCAACGCCGTCTCCGATTGCGCTGCCTTCCTCGCCGTCATCCCCGCGGCCAAAGGGGTCAGAACCTGCGCGGCCATTTTGACCGGATTGCCCGCCTTCATCTCCGTCCGGAATATTGCTTTGCGCGACGACGGCTTGACCAATTGAGCGTAGCATGTCGATAGCGTCCTGTTGCGCCTCGCGAGCTTCTGCAAAATCGCCTCGGGCAAGTGCGTCTTCGGCGCGTTTCATGGCATTGCGCGCGCCTTCTAAAGCATCCTCCGGGGAGAGCGCCATAACACTTTCATTCTCTGACTCACTGGACTCACCGGCGCCGACTGTGCCTTCTGGTGCGTCCGGATCGACATCATCGCCTCCGCCGCCTTGTGCGTTGGGGTCTGTTTCGCCCTGGCCGCCGCCTTGGCTATTCGGGTTGGTTTCACTGCCGCCGCCGCTCCCGACGCGTTCGCCGTCTTGGCCGCCAGAGCCTTCCTCTTCGCCGATTTCAGAAGACGGTGCCTGGCCCATATTAATGCCACTATCTGGGTTTGATAATCCTTCCTCGAGCTTGTCCAGCCCCTCGGACAACGCTGCTTGATCGCGGGCAAGCTGTTCTGGATCGGGCGCTGATCCGGAATCTGCGCCTTCGTCTTGCTGACCTTCGCTGCTTCCTTCACCTTGGCCACTGCCGCCGCCTTGCTGCTCTTGCTGCTGACGATTTTGAGCCTCTTCTTGGCGGCGCGCTTCATCTTCTAATTTACGCTGCTCTCCGGTTAAATCTGCAAGGTCTTCGAGAGCCTCTTTAGCTTCGGCCGAGAGACCATCTTCGGACTCTCCGTCGCCTTCGCCTTCACCGCCCTTGGTTTTTTGAATTTTCATATTCTCAAGAAGTTCAGCGAGTTGCGTTAACGCGCGGCGCGCGCCTGCTGTGTCACCTAGGCGGTTTGCCTCTTCGATGGCATCCATAAGGCGTTGAATCTCCGCGAGGTCGCGCGGCTTTCCGCCGCCGCCTTCGCCGCCCTCTACGGTTTCGGCCGTTTCGTTGAGATATTCAATGTAGCGATCAACAGAGTCATTATACCGGCTGAATAGCGTATCGATTTCACGTTTGCGGGCGCGCCTTGCGATGCCTGCACGCAAATCTTGCTCCGCCGCAAGCATCTCTTCGCGAGCGCTTCCCAAGGGACCAAATTCAGCGCGCAAAGCAATATCCCATAATTCACCATCTAGGCCGGCGAGTTCTGCGGTCGACTCCGCCTGCGCAACGCGTTGATGCACATATTCCAGACCCATAAAGATCACGACATCACGATACATTTCATCGGGCATATCCGTAATCGCGCCGAGTAGACCATAAACGCGCTTCACATTTTGAGGTGCGCGCTCAATTGTAAATTCAGGAAGATCTGCCTCAAATGCCGGCCACCTCACTTTGCGCGGCTTTGGCATTGGTCCGTATTCGCCTTCGACATTGAGCAGCAAGCTACGGTTTTCAACAACTGCCTTGGCTAGCGGGTCGATGAATATTTTATCGGGTATCGCAAATGTCTCGGTCTCGCTGCGCCCCTCTTGGCCGCGCCCATCTATTGCAATCAATGTCCCTTTGACTTCTTTGCCTGCCCAGCGGTGCTTCACCAATGAAAGTGAGGATTCTTTGGAGTCGACGTCCTTGACGGATGTTCCGGGCACATCAATCGAAATGCGTTCAGGATCCGCGTCGGGCAGAGATGTGGGGGCGACCTCAAGAAACATTTCAGTAATACCGAAATCATCGCTCGCTGAATATGTAATCGTCAGGCGGTCACGCTTTGATGCTTCCGGTGTTTTATCAAAGGACACCATCGGAATTGTATCTGCGCCAATATCCATTTCCCAGACTTGCGCGCGGCTACCAATCCGCCAGCGCGCTTTGCTGGGTTTGGATAATTGCGCGCGTACTTCGAAACTTTTTGGGCCAAGACGCTTTGGGGTGAGGCGGCGCGTGCGGCCTCCTTCGATTAAGGCGAGCCGCGGAGCTTGTTTAACACCTGTGACGCGGGCAACAAATTCACTTCCTGCCGGAGCAGATATTGACGCTTTTCCTTTGAAATAAACAGGCGGACGGCCTGTATAATCGGGGGGATCAATCCATGCATCAAATTTTGCGTGTTTAGAGGCCGTGGCCGATTGCCAGCTCGGGACAAGGCTGGCCCGCAACCGCTCTAGGCTTTCTGTTGTTCCGACCATAAATCCCAAGACCAAAAGCGCTGGAACAATGAACCGTAAGAAATACGGATCTCGCGGGGTTAATGTCGGGCGTAGTTTTGTAGCTTTAGCGTTGCGTGCGGACAGGCTGGCTTTGGCGATGTGTTCATCCCAAATTCGTTCTTCCTTGTTTTGGGCGCTCAATTTGGCGGGGCGATCGCGCAATGTCGCAATCGGGCGGTGAGACAAGCCGGCATCTCGCTCTACGCGCTGTTCGGCTTCACTTTCGCTTGGAAATTTTGCTGTGCGGGCATGCCAGACAGACCGAATGATGAGCGCAATGACGGTGATGAGGGCAATGCCACGCCACGGATCACCAATGCGCTCCCAGAGACCTGCTGCACTTGCAGCGAAAAACAGACCGAGCGCAACTGCTGCTAAGGCAAATATGGGCGCATAACGTTCCCACACCATGTGTATACGGGCGCGCCGCGTCAGCTTACTTAAATGCTTGCGCTGCGCTTCGTAATCAAAGCTATGAGATGGTGTGTTCTGCGTCATTAGCGATAGTATAGAGCGGCTTTATGTCAAAAGCATGTGGCAAAAACACGTTTTGGCTTAATTTTTCGTGAGGTGCTGTGTGCAAGGCCGTTCACGGTTTCGGGATTTGAGCCTTTTGGAGTGTTATGGTAGGCAAAATTTTACACAATCGGCCAAGGCCTTTTACGCGGAATAGCCATGTTACAATCTCTACGACTTCATCTTAGCGCGTTTAGCTTGCTCGCTATTCTTATAATATGCGGGTTTTCAGCTGCGCAGGCCCAAGATGTCGCGGCCTATTTTATGCGCACCGATATTGAACATGTTAGCTTGTCGCCGACGGGAGAGCATTACGCTGTATTTGTTCCAGACCACAGAGTTGGTATTTTTACCGATGGCAAAGTCTTTGTCCGCAAGTCTGAGAACAACAAGGTTCGAAAGACAATTCCGACAAATAATAAGACAATTTATTGGATTAATTGGATCGATGAGAACCGGTTGGCGGTTTATTCGCGCGGATATTATGCGGTCAAAGAAGGCCGCAAAATGGGTAAAGAAAAGTTACGAGATACGATTGATGTTTACGACTTACGCAGCGGTAAGATTGAACAATTATATCATGAGGTGCTCAAAAATAGAGATGTAGACTCGGCACGTATTGACGTTTTAGGACGAAATCCAAAAACGAGTTCACTTATTGTTGCGATACAAAAAGATGGCCCCACACAGATTTTGGAGTTAAATTCAGACTTTAAGAAACCTAAAAAAATTCTCACAGGCACTGAGCAAACTCGAACTTGGATTTTGGATAAGAGAAACCGACCTCGCTTACGTCTTGATGAAGGTGAGGCGAGTTACATTACAAAATTTCACAGACCAGAAGGCCTTGGGCGCAAGAGATGGCGACACTTTTATACGTCAAATAACTTAGAGAGCCGATTTACGGTTGTTGGCTTGCCGCCCACTGACAACAGGGTGCGCGTTCTAAGACGGTCGCAAAGTGACGAGACAACTTCGTTGTACATAATAAATACAGACAGGAACGTCGCGCCAAAATTGATATATAGTCATGATAGATTCGACTTGGCAGGCGCCGATAGCTTTGGCGATAAATCCGAAATCTATTATGCTTATTGGTGGGATGATACGTTAGAGAAACATTGGTTTTCGAAGAAACGTCAAAAGATTGGCGCACGTGTAGAAAAGAAACTGCCGCAAAATTCAAATTGGCGAATTCGTGAGGTCGTGGGCAAAGATGATTACTGGTTGATCAGCCACAGCGCCGCAGGGCAGCCGCCGGCTGTATCATTATGGATAAGTAAAACGTCGAGATTGGTTCCGATCATTGAAACGGAGCAAAGTTTCGAGGCAGGTAAAATTCCGAAAAAACAACGCATTGATTATGTGGCAAGTGATGGCCGCAAACTCGTGGGATATTTCACGCCCGCGATCATTCCAACGCGCAAAGGTGACTATGATGGCGCGGCGCAGCTCTTAGTTATGCCGCATCGCGGGCACCGCAATCGTGATCGTTTGGAATGGGACCCTTGGGCACAATATTTTGCGGGCGAAGGCTATAATGTGTTTCAACCACAATATAGAGGATCTGGCGGTTATGGCCGCCAGTTTGAAGATTCCGGCTACGCGCAATGGGGCCGAAAAATGCAAAGCGATATTTCGGATGGCGTAGACGCGTTAGAGGTTTCGGGCAAAATTAGACGCGAAAGTAAGCGCGCTATTATCGGTATGTCATATGGCGGATATGCTGCGCTCAACGCTGCGGCTCAAGAGCCGGAGCGCTATAGCTGCGCGGTGAGCATTAATGCGATTACAGATCTCGGAGCGTTTCTTGATAAATTTGATCAAGACATTTCAGAACAACGTTATGCTTATTATGCGTGGGAGACAAAAATCGGTGAAATCGCGCGCGATCGTGAACAACTGAATACGCTATCGCCTGCTAAGCTTGCATCAAATATGAAGTCACGCCTTTTGATTATTCACGGGCGCGATGATGATATCATTCCGGTTAAGCAAGCTGAAATCATGCATAACGCGGCAAAAGCTGCTGGCGTAAAATCTACCCTGGTACGCTTTGAAGGCGTGGGTCATGATGATTGGACGCGTAAACAGGAATACGACATTCTAAGTGCGGCAGACGGGTTTCTGCAGCGCTGCATGCGGCCTCGCGTTAGCGTAAGATAAATACGTCAGACTTAGATAAAATCTGGGATGGTTTCGCTGGAGAGCATCTCGTCATAATTGGGGCGTTTGCGAATAATCTCATATTTATCGCCGCTCACCAGAACTTCGGGCACGAGCGGGCGCGTATTATATTGGCTTGACTGCACCGCGCCATATGCCCCCGCGCTGTGAAAGACAACAAGTTCATCCGCCGCGAGTTTCGGGAGGTCGCGCTGCACGGCGAATGTATCGCCGCTTTCGCAAATTGGCCCGACAATATCATAGCTGACAGTTGCGTTTGCGCCAGATTTCACAGGCTCAACGTCGTGATATGCGCCATATAGTGCAGGGCGAATGAGATCATTCATGGCCGCGTCGACAATGAGGAAATTACGGGTTTCGCCGGGTTTCGTGTAAATCACGCGCGATAATAGCACGCCGGAGTTCCCGGCAATCATGCGGCCGGGTTCAAAGACAAGGCGCACATCTAAGTCTTTTGTCGCCTCTAAAACCATCGCGGCATAATCGGCGGGAGGAGGAGGCTGCTGCCCGCCATCGCCATAGGGAATACCGAGTCCGCCGCCGAGATCAAATGTCTCAATTGTGTGGCCATCTGCGCGTAGGGTTTTGATCAGGCCGCCGATTTTCTCAATCGTGCGGGCATAAGGATCAAGCTGGGTGATTTGGCTACCGATATGAACGTCGACGCCTTGGATTTTAATGCCGGGCAAGCTCGCGGCGCGGGCATAAAGCGACGGTGCGTCTTCCCACGCAATCCCGAATTTATTTTCTTTCTTGCCCGTGCTGATTTTCTCGTGCCCGCCTGCAGCCACATCCGGATTGACCCGAAAGGCAATGGGCGCGCGCATGTTCATTGTCGCGGCGGTATCCGACAGAGCGTCAAGCTCTGCGGCGCTCTCGACATTGAATTGAAAAATACCAGCGTTAAGCGCGAGATGCATCTCTTCACGAGTTTTACCGACTCCGGAAAAGACAATTTTGTCGGGTGAAATTCCTGCGCGCAGAGCCCGTGTCAGCTCTCCGCCAGAAACAACATCTGCCCCCGCGCCGCGTTTCCCTAACAGCGTTAAGATGGCCAAATTGGAATTGGCTTTGACGCTATAGGCAATCAGCGCGTCTGTGCCCTCAAAGCCCTTGGCAAACACATCGTAATGGCGCGAAAATGTTGCCGCGCTATAGACATAGACCGGCGTGCCAACTTTGGCGGCAATCTCGGACAGGGCGACGTCTTCGGCAAACATCTCGCCGTCTTTTTCCATAAAATGGCGCATACTTACTCTTCTGCGGCTTTGCGGGCTTTGCGTTCGCGCGCAGCGTCAATGGCTTTTTGCGCTTCGGCCTTTTGCTCATCCGTGCGTTTGTCTTCGCCGAAGATGGGCGGCGGCGTTTTAAGATCCCCGCGCAGCCCGCATCCCGCCAAAAAAGGAGTCATCAATAGCGCGATAACGCTGATTGTTTTTAAGCGGCTATGTGACATTTCAGGCTCCTTAGTTGCCGCACTCTTAGTCGCTTTAAGAAAGCTTGGCAAAATTTAAGTTATCATCTTTGTGTGACCGCGCTAGGGGGAATGCATGAAACATTACATACCCGCCCTCGTTATCGCGCTCATCAGTTCCAATATTGCTTACGCGCAGGAGGCAGAAATGCATCCCGCCGAGCGCTGCTTCCCGGCAAAGAGTTTTGCGAAACTGAAAACAAAGCTTTCAAAAATTCCGGCAAAGCATTTAAATTATCTTGAAACCAATGTCAGCGCCGCGTTCAAAGACCGCGATGGCTATGGTATGCCCGAGCGGTTTTTCTATCGTTTTGATGGCGTGGAAACCACCATTGATGTTTCGCCAGAAGGTAAAGTTGATGACATTCTCTCGCCTCCAAATCTGTCTGCCAAAGGCGAGTTTTGTGTCTATGATCCGGCGCGTGCTTTGCCGGTTGAGACTGAAATCAAATTCGGGTTTTCAATGGGAGTCGAAGCGGCCTTTCCGCGCCAAGAGATTTATAGTTTAGAGCAGCTTGAAAAAGGTCTGACCGATGGTCGCCCCGTTTATAAAAAAATGTTCGGCGCGATGGGCTTTATGGTCCCTAAATTGACCCATGTGAGCGTGGGGTATGAAGAGAAAACTGCAACTCCGAAAATTGCGGCTGTGAAAGACGGCGAAGGCGTTGAGGGGCTGATCATGGAGCCTTTCGGCAAAGTCTGGGTCATCGAAGTCGCGCAGCTTGAAACGCTCGGCGCGGATGGTCTGCGTATATCGGATGATTTTAAAGTTATGGAGCCCGGCGTCTCAATTGAAAAAATGAAAAAGTTCGGCTTTACCGAAGGTGATGATGATGATGAGGGCGGCGACGAGTAATGGTTGCTAATGCGCCTATCGCCTCTCCATGCCAGCTGGTTTGTAGCCTCGATTTAACGTCGGGCTTATGTTTTGGCTGTGGCCGCTCGCGCCAAGAAATCGCGCAGTGGACGCGCTATACTGATGATCAGCGGGCCAAAATTATGGCGTCACTTCCTGAGCGTATGACGGCCTTCGAGGATTAGCTAATCGACGCGCCGCATTGGCGTGACATTACTCTCATCAGGTAGATTATCTTTCAGCTCTAAATCTTCAATTTTGCCTGCACGCGACGAAATCTTATCTGTTGAGATTCTGATCTGGCGTAAATCTTCTGTGCCTTGATTATAGTGCGTTTGCAATTTGGCGACGCGATCATCGAGGCGCGTGACGTCTTGGGCGAGGATGCCGACTTCGCGCTGTATGATATGGGCCTGCTCGCGCATGGCAGCGTCTTTCATCACGGCGCGCATGGTGTGAAGCGTCGCCATAAATGTGGACGGCGAGACGATCACGACCTTGGACATGAAGCCCTTTTTAATGACATTTTCAAAGCGTGCGTGAATTTCGGCATAAATCGCTTCGCTGGGCAGGAACATCAGCGCGACTTCGTGGGTCTCACCAAAAATCAGATATTTCTCGGAAATTGCTTTGATATGCACCAGCAGGTCGCGCGAGAACTCTTTCATTGCGCTCTGCTCATGAGGCGTGTTCTCGGCTTCGGTCAGTCGCTTCCACGCTTCCATCGGAAACTTGCTGTCGATGGCGACATCCCCGTAACCTTCGGGCATGTGAATGATGGCGTCGACGCGTTTGCCATTCGATAGCGTATGCTGGAAGGCATAGGCATTGGGCGGCATGAGCGTTTTAATGATATCCTGCATTTGAATCTCGCCAAATGCGCCGCGTGATTGCTTATTGGATAGAATGCTTTGCAATCCTGACACTTCAGTGGAGAGCATTTCAATGTTTTTTTGCGCGCGATCAATCAAAGCAAGGCGCTCATGTAGATGTTTCAAATTTTCACTGCTACGCTCTTGAGTGTCGGTAATGGACTTACCGACGCGCTCTGACACTTTAGCGAGGCGCTCATCAAGGCTGTTGCGAAATAGGTCGTCGCGTTTCTGGCTGTCATTAGCAAATTGAGACAGTCGCCCCTGCAATTCTGCCTGCTGCTGCGCCATGCTGTTAATGGTCGAGTTCAGGTGCTTGTCATTGGAGGGCTTTAAAACATAGGCGATCAATGCGCCAAGCAGCAGCAAGACGAGTCCGAGGATAATCTCGATCAGAGAAATTTCGAGGCCTGAATATGATATAATGGGATCCATAGGCCCTTATGGGCTGCTTGGTCGATTCGGTAAAGCGCTGCGTGGTCGTCACGCGCTTGTGATGGGCGTTTGATTTCACCTTGTGAAATTCTTTGCTATCAAGGGGCATGAAAAAGTTATGCCTTATCGCCTCCGCCCTCATGCTGACCGCAGCGCCTGCGCATGCAGGTCAGGTTAATACCAACCAAGTTGTTGAGCTGTTTACTTCCCAAGGCTGCTCGTCATGCCCGCCGTCAAATGATTTGCTTAAATCCATGGCCGATAATGATGGCGTTTTGGCGCTGACATATAGTGTTGAATATTGGGATTATCTGGGCTGGAAAGACACATTTGCAGATCCGTCATTCTCACAACGACAGCGCGATTATAGCTCTGCTATTGGTCATGGCCGCGTTTACACCCCGCAAATGGTGGTCAACGGCACATGGGATAAGCCGCGCGTCAGCACGCGTGAAATTAAAGGCGACATCATTTCCGGCGCGATGCCGAAACTGGTTTTGCATGATGATGGTATGTTCTCCATTGGCGGCGCAGATGACGTCAAAGGCGAGCTTGTCTTTGTCACTTACGTTCCAGGCGATCAAAGCGTCGCTGTGGCGCGAGGTGAAAATGGCGGACGGACGCTGACGCTGACAAATGTCGTGACAGGCGTTTCAAAACTTGGAGCTTATGCAGGCAAAGAGAAAATGTATGACAAGCCTGTACGTTCAGGTGAGGCCTATGCCGTTATTTTGCACGGCGCGGATAATGGCCCAGTCTTAGCTGCAGCAACTTACACGCCGTAAATTATTCCTGAAAATTCGTAATTTAAAAACCCCGCTCCAGATTGCTGGAGCGGGGTGTTTTGACTAGTGCGCTGGGAGGGCGCGGGATTGGGAATGGCAAGCCGAAATAAACACCCATTCGGGGGCTGGGGGGGCTGTAAGAAAACCGAATGCGGCGTCTCTCCCGACTTGCCCATCTTAAGTGCCCGTGCGCCAAGGCAGGGGCAGGGCGAAAATGTGGCGCAAATAAGGCATTGCATGACAAGTGCGACATGTAACGGACAGGGTTACTAACGCAGATTAACCCTAATTTTGAATTGCGTCGCCAATTTGCTGCATTATGGTACCCTTATGAGCGCTAACATTGTCCCCCTAAAGTCTTCAAGCCAGCAAAGCCCGCACAAGAAACGCCGTAAGCCGCAGGTCGCTTTTCATCGCACCGAGCTCAATCAAATCATGAGCATTTATGGATTTATGGTGCGCAAAGGCGAGTGGAAAGACTATGCGATCGACATGCTTGAAGAGCGCGCGGTATTCTCAATCTTCCGCCGCGCAACTGAAACACCATTATATACTGTCGAAAAACGCCCCTCAATGGCCGCAAAGCAAGGCGCATATAGTGTTATTGCGCCGGGTGGCCTGATATTAAAGCGCGGCCACGATTTAAAAACGGTTTTAAAGGTGTTTGATAAGAAACGCTTTTCTGTTGCGGGCCGCTAAGGCGCGGCTTGGCGGTCCATCATGGCGAGGGCTTCGCCTTCGGGGATATACCCTTTCACGCGCATGCAATCATCAAAGGCTGGCGTAATCATAAATCCACTACCATTTGGCGTGACATAGCTGCCCGCTATGCTTTGGCAATTTTGCCAATCGCTAATCGACGTGCCGCCGCCCATTTTGACATAGGATAGATTGGGCATGCTGCCCATATCTGCGTTTTGCGGAGGTGGTGGCGGCGGGGCATATTGGGGTGTATTTATCGTGCGGCGGGGCGCATAATCCGAGTAAGGCATGTAAACGGGATCAGTTTCATGGCCCGCAAAGACAGGTTCTTTGTAGCTTTGCTTACCGCGCAGCGCCATTTTGACGGGAGTCACAACTTTGTTGACGGCATATTTGGATTCCGTCCAAATCAGATCGCCCAAATTCATCATTTGCGCGCATCCTGACAGTGACAGGGTCGAAAAAGCAATAAGAGTCAAAGCAGAGCGTTTCATTATGGCCTCACAAAATAGATTCTATGTCTGTGAAGCAAAGTGTGTGCCAATTACTTTGATGTATAGAAATTGCTTTTCAGCCGCGTCACGCGCCCTATAAGGCTGATATGACAGAAAAGACAAAATCCGATTCGACGCCCTTGGCGAAAATTGAAGCCGCCGCTGAACAATATGGCCTGCGTAGTTTTGATAATTATGCTCAAATTCGCTCTGTGGCTGAACGGCTACGTGACGGTCTGTGCGAATATCTCGCACCGGGCGATAAATGCGTGTTTCTTGTGCCGCCCCAAGGGGCCTTCGGGCCGCAAAATTTTGGTTCAGGCGCCTTTTCAGTTTCCGGGAAAGGATTCTTGCCGCTCGAGCCGATTAGCTTTGGTCTTAGTGTGAAGGTTTCCTCCTCGGGTGATTACATGCGCCTTGTGGTGAATGCCCGCAAAGAGGGGGATCGTATATTCTTGCGGATCGAAAACTCGCTTCATATTGATCTGGATTTGCCGATCAAAAAAGAAAAGCTAGAGCCTGTCTTCATCAAACTGACCGAATACCTGCAAAACTGGTTCCAGAGCCGAATCGACCATTATGATGAAGGCGATTATGGCGGGGCCGATATCGGATTTGACATTCAGCGCGCAGACATCGCTGCAGAATAACCCCCAACCTTGCGCAGAGCAGGCGCTATTTTAGCTTGCCTCGCGGGTTAAACTCGGCAAAATTTAGGCGTAAGAATTAAAAGGTTTAGTTATGGCAGACGCCTCAACACTTGCGGACGTCGCACATGCGCTCCCAAATTTGGCATTAAAGATTGGCCTGATCGGCGCTTTGGGTATCGGAGCCCAGTGGCTGGCCTGGAGGTTCCAAAAACCTGCTATTGTCATGATGTCGATTGCGGGCTTAGTTTTTGGTCCGCTACTGGGCTATATTCTGGCGCAAGTTTGGCCCGATTGGCTCGATTCGATCCGCTCATTTGTTGAAACGATACATCTTGACCCTATCAATGATTTTCAAGACGTGTTGCGTCCGGCGATTGGCATCGCTGTGGCCATAATCCTGTTTGAGGGCGGTTTAACGCTCAAATTCAAAGAGCTTCAAGGCACAGCTCCGGCTGTTCGGCGGATGATACTCGTGGCGAGTCCGATATGTTGGGTACTTGGTACATGTGCTGCGCATTACATTGTGGGCGTTCAATGGGATTTGGCGGCCATGATTGGCGGTCTGTTCGTAGTGACCGGCCCAACAGTGATTATTCCGCTGCTTCGTCAGGCGCATTTGGCGGATAGGCCTGCCAATGTCCTGAAGTGGGAAGGGATTGCAAACGATCCTATTGGCGCGCTGTTTGCCGTCTTTGCTTATGAATTCATTGTCATTAGCTCCAACGAATCCAGCCTGTTTGTGGCCTTTGCTATTCTGTTTTTTGTCGCTGTGCTCAGCGCCGCAATTGGGGTTGTGTCCGGCTGGCTACTGGCTCAAGCGTTCAATCGTGGACTTGTCCCTGAATATCTGAAAGCGCCTGTCGTATTTGCTTGGGTTCTCGTCATTTATGTTCTCGCCAACGCCGCCGCGGCCGAGACAGGCCTTTTAGCTGTGACAACTATGGGCATCACGATGGCCAATACGCGCTTTGGTTCCATGGTCGAGCTCAGACGTTTCAAAGAGAATATCGCTATTCTTTTGGTGTCTGGTGTATTCGTCATCTTGACGGCATCCCTCACGCCAGGCGTCATTCGAGACATGGTGACTGCGCCTGCAATCATCCTCTTTGTCTTGGCTATGATTTTCCTCGTGCGTCCAATTGCTGTGTTTGTGGGTACGGCCTTTAGCGGTCTGAACTGGAAAGAGACTTTCATCATTAGCTGGGTCGCGCCGCGCGGGATTGTTGCCGTCGCGGTTGCGGGTCTGTTTGCGACCGAAATGCTTCATATTGGCCGTGAGGATGGCGCGATATTTGTGCCGCTCGCCTTTGCTTTGGTTTTCGCCACGGTTCTACTGTCATCATTTACAGTGACGCCTCTGGCCAAGATGCTGGGTCTGGCGACAGAGAACACCGAAGGCATAATGGTTGTTGGGGCCAACCCGTGGTCACTCGGCCTCGCCAAAGGGCTCAAGGATATGGGCGTCCCTGTGACTGTTGCCGATAGCAATTGGCGACGCCTTCGCGGCGCTCGCCAAGAAGGACACTATGTCTTTTATGGTGAAGTGCTGTCGGAGCATGCCGATTACAGCCTCGACCATAGTAAGTTCCAGCACATCATCGCAGCCACGCCAAATGATGCGTATAACTCGCTTGTCTGTGTTGAATTTGCGCCGGAGCTAGGACGTCATCGCGTCTTCCAACTTGCGGGACCTGACAAAGATGAGAATGAGAAAACCGCGATTACATTCACCGCGCGTGGCCGAATTCTCGCGACGCATGAGCGTAATTTTGACAGCCTAACGCAAGACTGGTGGGGCGGTTATCGCTTCCGCACAACGACATTGTCTGATGAATATACGCTCGCTGAATTTATCTCAGATCGCGGTGAAGAAACAGACATCTTGTTGGTCGTGAAGCCTGACGGCGGATTGAACATTATCCAGTCGGGCGAAAAAGTCACCGCGCCAGCAGGAAGTAAGGTTCTGACCTTTGGTCCTGTGCGCGCGGATCGCGCGGTTGAGGATGCCAAAGCGCAAGAAAACCCGAATCCATCGGGCATCTTGCCAGCTTAAACAGTTTTATCCACGCCGCTGTCACAATGGCGCTTTGCGAATCCATATTCACCCGCCTATAAGCGGGTGATGACAGACCCCGTAAGCAGCACTGAATATCAAGTCCTAGCGCGCAAATATCGCCCGCAGAGCTTTGAAGATATTATTGGGCAAGACGCGATGGTGAAAACCTTGCGCAATGCTTTTGCCACAAATCGCGTGGCTCATGCCTTTATGCTGACGGGTGTTCGCGGGATTGGGAAGACCACGACGGCACGTCTTTTGGCGCGCGCGCTCAATTATGAAACTGAAGAGATTAAAGGCCCGTCCGTTGACTTCCCCATTCTTGGCACCCATTGCGCCGACATCATGGCCAGCAGCCATATGGACGTGCTGGAAATGGATGCCGCCTCGCGTACAGGCGTCGAGAATATGCGCGAAATGCTGGACGGCGTGCGTTACGCGCCCGTCGATGCGCGCTACAAAGTCTACATCATAGATGAGGTGCACATGCTCTCGACGGGGGCGTTTAACGCCCTGCTTAAGACGCTCGAAGAGCCGCCCGATCATGCCAAATTTATTTTTGCGACAACAGAAATTCGCAAAGTTCCGATTACGGTGCTCTCACGCTGCCAGCGCTTTGATCTGCGCCGCGTCGAAGTCTCTGAGCTGACAACGCATCTTAAGAATATATCTGAAAAAGAAGAGGCCAAAATTTCTGATGACGGTTTGGGACTGATTGCCCGCGCCGCCGAAGGATCTGTGCGCGATGGCCTTTCATTGCTAGACCAAGCCATTGTCCAGCGCCTCGATGCCGATAGCGAAGTGTCGATGGAACAGGTGCGCGATATGCTTGGCCTCGCGGATCGCGTCCGCGTTTTAGATTTGTTTGGCATGGCTGCCAAAGGTGATGCCAAAGGCGCGCTGACAGAGCTTCGCGCGCAATATGATCACGGGGCAGACCCGATTATCGTCATGCGGGATATGCTCGATTTATGTCATGAAGTTAGCCGCGCGAAAGCGATGGGCGACGCTGGCGGCATGGACGCCTCACCCGATGTTGCGCGTAAAGTTGGCGAGATTGCAGGCGAGCTGTCCATGGGTCAAGCGACGCGATTATGGCAAATGCTGCTCAAGGCTCACACGGATACACGTCTTGCGCCAGACCCATTAGCTGCGGCTGAAATGGCGCTGCTACGCCTCTGTGTTGCTGCTGAATTGCCGCCGCCGGAACTCGCTGCAAAATTAATCGCCGATATGGGTTCAGCAGGGCGATCGGCTCCAGCGTCAGATAGCCCATCAGCGCAAATGTCATCGGAGCAGCCACAGACACAATCTAGCTCTCAAGGCACGGGCGGCGCGCCAGCGCAGATGGCGGCGCGAAAGCCGGAGCCTGAACCGCAGAAATCTACTGAACCGACATTACAGCTGAACTCCCTCGAAGAAGTCGCCGCTCACGCTGAAGCCGAAGGGTCACGCGCTCTGCGCAGCGATATTGAAACTTGCGTGCGCCTTGTGAGTTTTGAGCAAGGCAAAATTGTCTTTGAACCCGCGCCAACGGCTCCTTCGCGTTTGCCATCTTATCTTAAAGAAAAACTTGAAGGTTGGACGGGCCGCACATGGTCTATCGTGATCGAAACTGCCCCGCATGGTACCGAGACAATCCGCGAGCGACGTAACCGCGAAGTTCAAGAACAAGATGATTACGATAAAAATCATCCCGATCTGATTGCCGCGCTGGATGTGTTTAAGGGCGCAACCCTTATTGAAACGCGCGCGCGCAGCCCTAAATCAGCAGATATCATCGCCGGAGATTTCGGCGCAAAACCACAGGATTAAATGTCATGAAAGATATTATGGGCTTGATGAAACAAGCCAAAAAAATGCAAGAAAATATGGAGCGCGCCAAAGAGCAAGTTGCTGCGCTCAGCGCGACAGGAAAATCTGGCGGGGGTCTTGTGAACATCACGCTCACTGGAAACGGGAATATGAGCGAGATTAAAATCGACCCTTCTTTGCTTACGCCTGATGATGTTGAAATGCTCGAAGATTTGGTTGTCGCCGCGTTTCACGATGCCAAAGCGAAAATGGACGAGGCCAGCCAAGCCGCTATGAAAGACGCCATGGGTGACATTCAATTGCCGCCGGGTATGAATCTTTAATGGACCGCCGCGCGCTTCTTAAAACAGGCCTAATCGCTGGAGCTGCGAGTGCTGCTTTGACGGCGTGCGGCGCAAATGATGATGGCGAATTATCGGTTAAAGCGCGCCGTAAACTTCTGTCACAATTTTCGGTAAATCTTGAAATGTGGTGGACGGATTTGCCTTTTGAAGAGCGCTTCGTTAAGGCGGCAGAGGCAGGATTTGAAACTGTCGAATTTTGGTTTATCGATTCATGGAACCGCAATGCGGTAAGTTTGAAGAAGCTGGCCAAAGATGCGGGCGTTCAAGTTTCACAAATTGTTGGCGTGTCAAAAAACTTGGGCGCACCATATGGGCGTCAAAAATTCTTAGACAGCATGAAGTCGGCCATCGAAGAGGCGCAAATTCTGGACACAGACATTGTGACCATCACGGGCCATGAGGTTATCGCAAATCAATCGGACGAATTATCAATAGAGAATTATCGTAACAATATCGAGGCCGCCGCGCCGCTCTTTGAGGACGCAAAAATCTACGCAGCCATTGAGCCGTTTAATCCTTACGACCATCCGGGCCATTTTATCAATGGTCACAGCGATGCGCTTAATATGGTGCGCGTCATTGGGTCAGACTATATCAAAATCAATTGGGATTTGTTCCATATGCAGCGCGCCGAGGGCAATGTGATTGAGAATTTACGCGGCGGCGTAGATCAAATTTGTTATATGCAACTTGCCGATAGCCCGAGCCGTCATCAACCCGGAACTGGCGAGATGGATTATGTCAACATAATCCGCGCCGCGCGCGAAGGCGGCTATGATGGCCCTATCGGTTTGGAATGCGTCCCTAAAGATCAAGATAATACTCGCGCTGTGAATGACGTTATCGCGCTCGCGCAAAAGCTTGAAGCTGCGACAGTATAATGGCGAGCACGGCCGGCCCTGAAATTGAGCGGCTGATTAGTTTGCTCGCGAAACTCCCCGGGCTTGGCCCGCGCTCCGCGCGCCGCGCCGCTTTGGCGCTTATTCAAAAACGCGACATTGTCATGGACCCGCTTGTAGTCGCGCTGGCCGATGTGTCCGCGCGCATCACGCAATGTAGCGTCTGTGATAATGTCGATAGCCAAAATCCATGTCACATCTGCGCCGCTCCCGGGCGAGACCAAACCCAAATCTGCGTTGTCCAAGATGTCGGCGATCTGTGGGCCTTAGAGCGGGCAGGGGCGTTTCGCGGGACCTATCACGTTTTGGGCGGAAGCTTGTCTGCGCTAGATGGTATTCGCCCCGAGGACCTCAATATCGCCGCTTTAATTGAGCGCGCAAAAGCCCCTGCAATCATCGAAGTCATTCTGGCAATGAACGCGACCATAGATGGTCAAACCACGGCGCATTATATCACGGACAAGCTTGACGATTGTGACGTCAAAGTCTCTCGCCTAGCGCATGGCGTGCCTGTGGGCGGAGAGCTGAATTATCTTGATGATGGCACGCTAAGCGCCGCCATGAGGTCACGTAGACCATTTTAGGGGTAAGTCAGTATGAGTGCTGAAAAGGTTCGATCGCTCCAAGACACGCTTGATTTTCGCGCACTCTTAAACCGCAATACTTACAGTTTTGCGGTTTTGGTTCTTATTGCTGGAAATCTTATCCCGCTCATTGGGGCCTATATTTTTGGATGGTCGCCTGCATCAATTATGGCGCTATATTGGATGGAGACCGTCATTATCGGTCTTTTGAATATCGTCAAAATTCTATCGACCCAGGAGGGTATGGGCGGCAAAGGCTTTTTGGCCGTGTTCTTTACCCTGCACTTTGGAGGGTTTTGCGCTGGACATGCCGCGTTTTTAGGGTCTCTTTTCGGAATGTCAGATGTCATCAAAAGCTTGATCGAATTTGGCCCGCTCTTTTGGACAGGTTTAAGCTTTCTCGTGACACACTCCATTTCAATGATAATCAATTTCTATGGCAAGGGTGAATATAAAAGACGTGATGCCAATACACAGATGTTCATGCCATATGGACGAATTATTATTTTGCATGTCGTGATTATTCTCTCTGGTTTTTTGTCTTTTCTTTTTGGGGGTATGGCAGGTGTGATTTTGCTCGTCGCTCTAAAAACTGTCGCGGATATTGGCGCGCATGTGGCATCTCACGCGCTGCGTGAAGTCGCCTCACAACCGCGTGTATGAAATGCGATTGGGACTACCGCCGATGTGAATTCATGTGTCTTTCAAGTGAGCGAGGTCGAGCCTAAGTGTGGCGCATCGAAATTGAGACACACATTAAGGAACACATCATGCGTAAAATTATTTCCACAGCACTTCTTGGAACGGCCCTTCTTTCAATGGCGGTCATACCCGCTCTTGCAGATCCGATGGTCCACGACACAATGACCAAAGACGCGATGGCCGTCGAAGCGGCTATGAGCAAGGATGCCATGGCGAAAGATACTATGGTCAAAGCTGACACAATGGCCAAAGACGCAATGATGAAGAAAGACGCAATGGTCGATAGCGCCATGATGGTAAAGTCATCAGGCGAATTTGCGAAGAAAAAATACAAAGTCAAAGGCCAGTTTGAAATCGTCGAGAAAGATGGGCAGACAGTTCTGCGCTTGTCGGATGACTTTAAAACCAAAGCGGGTCCAGATCTGAAAATATTTCTTTCCCCGCAATCTGCGCAAAACGTGACTGGTACAACAGCGACCCAAGGCGCAGTAAATATCGGCGCTCTGGTCACCAATAAAGGCGGTTCAGAATATGTGATTCCCGCAAACGTTGACCTCTCGCTATTTAATTCGGTTTTAGTCCACTGTGAGCAGTTTTCTGTGCTATGGGCAGCGGGTAGCATTTAAAACTATAAAATCGGGGGAAATATGAAATATCTACCACTGGGTTTAAGCCTTATTCTGGCCGCCGCATTTGTATTTTTTGGCGTTCAGAAATTTGGCGCCGAGAATATTATTTTCGAAACCATCGCGGAAAATTCCGGCATCGGCCTGTTTGAACCCATCGTGCGGATGATGACGGGCGTTGCTGAACTGGTCACGGCCTTGCTATTACTTATTCCTGTGACGCGCCGTTTGGGCGCGATATCGGGACTTCTGGTATTGGTAGGCGCTATTGGATTTCATCTCTCTCCGTGGCTTGGCATTGCGCCTGAGGGCATTGGTCATAGTTTGTTTTTTACAGCCGTTGCAATGTTTATCATTACGCTTATTTTGAATGTACTGATCAAAAACACGCCGCTTTTCGGCGCGGATGACTAGCTAAAATGACTGATGCATTTCACAGTATAGCGGCGCGCAGCAGCGTGCCGCTTTTTATATTTGGAGATCATAGTAGTGATCATATTCCAAATGAATTTGAAGGCTTGGGGTTATCCGCCCAAGACCGCGCGCGTCACATCGCCGTCGATATAGGCACAGAAGGCGTCATTCGCGCCCTGTGCCATGACTTTGGTTGCGGGGGTCATTTGGCGGGCGTATCGCGTCTGGTGATTGATTGTAACCGTGACCTCGCAGCTAGGGGTTTGATTGCATCTGAAAGCGATGGTAGCCTGATTTCGGGTAATCAAAATTTGTCTAAAACGCAGCGCCAAATTCGGATTGATAAGTTTTACACGCCGTATCATGACGCGTTGGGCGATGCGATTGAGAGCTGTTCAAAAGCAACTTCCGATCCGCTTATTATCTCTATTCACAGCTTCACGCCGCAATTACGCGGCGGTGATAAACGCCCTATCGAAATTGGATTTCTCGTTAAGGCGGATCCCGACAGCGCCCGCGCGGCCATGGCAGAATTTTCTACGATTTCGATAAATTACAATGTCGGATATAATGAACCCTATTCGGCATGGGATTTAAATCACACTGTCGATGTTCACGTTACAGCGCGCGGACTTCGGCATCTGAATATCGAAATTCGCCAAGACCTCATTACGACTGCAAGGCAACAGGCTCATATGGCCGACATCCTTTCGCGCGTCATTGGTCCTGTCATGCGAAGACAGCCTGTCGCGCCGCGTCCATATTGAACCCTCATAATGCACGCCTATATATAAGCGGAACAGGAGTAACCTATGACCATCACAAATCAGCTTTGCGAAAACACGACGCACTTCATTTCCGGACGCGAGATGTTTTTAGATTACCCTGACGGCATGGAGCAGGCCATATTTGGTATGGGATGTTTCTGGGGCGTGGAACGTATTTTCTGGCAGCTGCCGGGCGTGCATGTAACATCTGTTGGATATGCCGGCGGGACAGATACTGCCCCGAATTACAAAAGCGTGTGCACAGGAAAAACGGGTCACGCCGAAGTCGTGCATGTTGTTTTTGACCCTGCGGTGGTGAGCTATGCAGACCTTTTAAAAGTCATGTTTGAACACCACGATCCGACGCAAGGTGATCGCCAAGGCAATGATCGCGGGAGTCAGTATCGTAGCGCGGTTTACACATTTGATGACGCTCAGGCGGACGCCGCACGCGATGCTGCTGTGCGTTACGGTCAAGCCTATGCGGATAAGGGGTACGGCGCAGTGACGACGGAAATCACTCCGGCCACGATTTACTACGTGGCCGAAGACTATCATCAGCAATATCTACAAAAGAACCCAGCGGGATATTGCAATCACGGCCCCACGGGCGTGGTGTGCGCTATGCCAACGCGAGTCACGGCATAGACGCAAATCCTATATTTATGATGGAAGCAGGCTTCTAAAATCGCTGCTTTCATTTTTTACACTATTCATTTCACGCAGCATATGAGCAAGCTGCGCCATGATGCGGCGTTGAACATCGTCTGCATCTTCTGAAGCGTTATAAACCGATGCAATTGAAATGCCGACATGACCGCGACTCTGAAGGCCTTCGATCATTGCCTGAGCGATTTGCGCGACGCGAAATACCGGATTGTCTAATAGAGGCGCGCTGAGGGTGAAGCTCTTTAATCCGGCATGCTGCACCAACATGAGCAAGCTGAGCATATAGGGCGTTGTTAAAGTTTCGCGATACTGGCTCAATTTAGTTTTTTCAGCGCCGTCCAAATGCGGCGTGCGGCGCTCGGCAATATCTACGGCGCGCGGTAGATCACGGTATAGAGCCATGATTGCGTCATAAAGGCTGATATCTGATGTTGTGATGTTTGGGTTAAATGATCCTCCGGCAGGGATGGGAGTAGTTGCCGGAGGATAATTTTGGTGTGTCCGGGGAGTAAGCGGACGGGGAAGGGGTCGAAGCTTGGGAGCACTGACAAAGGTTTCTTTGCCTTCCGACATCTTGTTAGAAGCAGGTAAATTAGGCACAAATGGGGCAGGGTGTGCCCGGTTCTCGCTTTGATACACAGTTGTGTTTGACATGGTTAAGCTCCGCTTGAGAATTACCTCCAGAGCTATGCAAATGGCCTGCCAGATACGAAATATTGACGATAAGGCATGAAAAAACCCGCCGCGAGGGCAGGTTTAAAAGTCTAATTGTGACGATCTTTAGATCACGATATCATCCATCAAGTCGTTCATGTC
>CALLBH010000151.1 GCA_938001945.1 uncultured Robiginitomaculum sp. | reverse complement strand
ATCGGATTCGGCAGTTTCAATCAGCGGGCGCAGGACAGTGACGTCGCCGTCATCATTAAGCAATTTTGCAGGCATCGCGGCCAATCGCCCGCCATGCATCATATTCATCATAAAGGTCGCCAGCGCGTCTTCGCGGTGATGACCCAGCACAACCGCGCTGCACTTTTCTTCGCGCGCCACGCGGTAAAGATGCCCGCGCCGCAAACGCGAACAGAGCGAGCAAAAGGTTTTGCCTTCGGGCACTTTATCCAGAACGATAGAATAGGTGTCGCGCGTTTCAATGCGGTAAGGCACACCAATCTCGCTGAGCCATTCTGGTAGAATATGCGCGGGAAAATCGGGCTGTTTCTGATCTAAATTACAGGCGAGTAGATCAACGGGCAGGTCGCCTTGGGCTTTTAAATCGAGCAAGATGGCCAGCAAGGCATAGCTATCTTTGCCGCCCGACAAGCAGACGAGCCAGCGCTGCGGCGCGCCGCCGCTTTTGATCATACCGAAACGCGAAATGGTCTCGCCCGCTTGGCGTTTCAGGCGCTTGCGCAGGTGGTTGAAATTCGTCGATGATGGCGCGCGCGAGAAGAGCTCGCGCGCGATGTTTTGATAACTGGCGGTCATATTTGACGCCTATTTAAGTGTCCGAATAACGCGCTGCGGTAATGGCATTTCGATGCCATTCTTTTTCAAGACCCGCCAAATTGCAAAGTTGAGATCGGACGTAAATTTATTCGGCCCGTCATCAATGCCGGAGCACCAGAACTCGACAGCGAAATTAATGCCGCGCTCGCCAAATTCGCGCAGCTCTAAATCCGGCTCCTCGGGTTCCATAAGCACGCTGGGGTGCTCTAGGATTGCGGGCATGATAATGGACTCTAATTTATCGACATCTGTATCATATCCGACCGTGAAATAGACTTCGTAACGCTGACGCGGGTCTTTGTGAGTCCAGTTCTCATAGGAGCTCTCAATGAAGGTCGTGTTGGGCACCATGATGTCTTTACCGTCTGTGGTCTCAACCGTGGTGGAGCGCATATTAATAGCTTCGACAAAGCCTTCGCGGCCATCCTCGAGCGACACAAAATCCCCGACGCGCACAGAGCGATCAAACAGGATGATAAGGCCGGACACAAAGTTTGCCGCAACAGGCTGCAGGCCGAGGCCGATACCCAGCGATAAAGCTGAGAAGATAACGACCAGGCCGGAGAGCGGAACTTTGGCCGCGCCCATCACCAAGATGAAGACTAAACCAAAGATCAGGATTTGGAATATTTTTGAGACAACTTCGCGTGTGCTGCTATCAAGGCTTTCTTGGGAGCGAATGGCGTCTTGGCCTTTTTTATTCGCCATGCCGCCAAGTTTAAAGAACAATGCGCCAAAAATTGCGACCTGAACAACCGTCATCAATGTGATGGGAGAATTGCCCATACGCAGTAATTCAACGCCGTTCATGAATTCTGTCAGGTCATCGAAATATCCAAAGACCATAAGTACTGCGATTGGGATAATTGTCCACAAGGCGACTTTTTGGAAAAGAGGGTTCGTAATGAATTCTTTGATGACTTTATAAAGAAGCAGAACAACGGCCAAGCCTTGCGCCAGTTTTACAAGCCAGTTTTGACCTGTGGGGACGCAATCTACCGCATCAGCCGGACAAGCCGCGGCGGCTCCGATTGGTACGGCTTTCAAAATAGCGGCAAATGTCATCAAAAGTATAACAAGGACAATGGTGCGCAAGAACTTGTGCGACCGATATATGTAATCTCGAATGACTTTTAGTTTTGCTGTTTTCTCAGGCGGCGCCCGAAACAGGAATATCTTTGTCTTGAGTATCTTCGCGATAATCGGGGACGCAAAAAATGCAAAAATAATAGCCCCAAGCTGCGCGAGAAAGGCAGGGCTTGTGAACCATCCAATCAATGTATTTAGGATAGCTTGACCTCTGATTTTCAAACCTTCGGAGGTAAATAGGCCGGGCGCGTCAGATGTGTCCGTAGGCGCTTTGAGATCTGCGGCGTCTAAGGGCGGTGTTTGTAAGGGCGCTTCGCCTTGCGCGGCCGCGCGCAAACGTGCAGCTTCAAGAAAATCTCGCTCGGCCTTGTTAAGCTGGGCTAAGGCGTCTTGTTCATTATCTAGGGCGTCTTGCAGTGTCGTGTCGACTTCGGGCGCGGGGGGCTCAGATTCGATCTGCGGCGCGGGTTCTGGCGTTTCAACTTGCTGCGCATATGCCGCTCCGCTGATGCATAACCAAGATATGGCCAGCACGGCCCATAATTTCAAAATTTGCATATCCCCCGATATCCTTCGCTGTTGCGTTTAGCGTCTTGGCGCGGTGATAGCCCAGCCGAGTCAATTTGCAAAGTCTTATGGCTTTGGTAACCCAAAACGCTTAAATAGCGCGCGAAATTGAAGGTTATCACAAGAGATATGCTATGAGCGCACCGAAAAAAGTTGTCCTTGCCTATTCCGGCGGGTTGGACACATCCATCATCCTGAAATGGCTCCAAGAAGAAAAGGGCTGTGAGGTAGTCACATTCACAGCCGATTTGGGCCAAGGCGAAGAGCTTGAGCCTGCGCGCCGTAAGGCCGAAGCGGCAGGCGTCAAAGAAATTTATATTGATGATCTGCGCGAAGAATTTGTCCGCGACTTCGTCTTTCCGATGTTTCGCGCCAATGCCCTCTATGAAGGGCTATATTTGCTCGGCACATCGATTGCGCGCCCGCTAATATCTAAACGTCAAATCGAAATTGCTCATTTGGTCGGCGCGGATGCTGTTTGTCACGGCGCCACGGGTAAGGGTAATGACCAAGTCCGTTTCGAGCTGGGTTACTACGCACTGGATCCGGAAATTAAAGTTATCGCGCCGTGGCGTGAATGGGATCTCAATTCCCGTAACAAGCTGATTGAATATGCAGAGAAGCATAATATCGAGATTGCTAAAGACAAACGCGGCGAAGCTCCGTTCTCTGTTGACGCCAATCTGCTCCATACGTCATCCGAGGGTAAAGTCCTCGAAGACCCGTTCGAGGAAGCTCCGGAATATATTTATCAGCGCACCGTATCGCCCGAAGAGGCGCCGGATAAAGCGACATTTATCGAAGTCGGTTTTGAGCGTGGTGATGCGGTCTCGATTGATGGCGTAGATATGTCACCTGCCACAATTCTGACCAAGCTTAACGAGTTGGGCGGGGCCAATGGCATTGGCCGTCTTGATCTGCTCGAGAACCGTTATGTCGGCATGAAGTCACGCGGCGTCTATGAAACTCCCGGCGGCACAATCTTGCTGATGGCGCATCGCGGTATTGAACAGATTACAATGGACAAAGGCGCGAGCCATCTGAAAGACGAGCTTATGCCGAAATATGCAGAGCTGGTTTATAATGGCTATTGGTACAGCCCCGAGCGCGAAATGCTCCAAGCCGCCATCGACAAATCCCAAGAGCTTGTCACCGGCACAGTTCGCCTGAAACTCTATAAAGGCAATGTTGATATTGTCGGGCGTAAGTCCGAATACTCACTCTATTCCCAAGAGCATGTCACGTTCGAAGAAGACGACGTCTATGATCAAGCCGATGCGGGCGGATTTATCAAAATCAACGCATTGCGCCTACGCCTGTTGAAAGCGCGTGACCGTAAGGCGGGGAAGAACGACTAATCTTTTTCCTCGATAGGGAGGCTTAGGCTTGTCCCCTGAAACTTGGCTCGCGCTCGTCGCTTTATTCTTCGTTGGCGGCTTAACGCCCGGCCCTGCGGTGATGCTCGTGATGAGCAGTTCATTTCGCTATGGGTTTTGGCCGGCGATGATGGCGGCACTGGGCGTGGCGTCGGCGAATGTGATTTGGCTGGCGCTGGCGGCGTCGGGCGCGGCGGTTTTGGCGACGACATTTCCGCAAGCCTTTATGGCGCTTAAACTTCTTGGTCTGGGCGTGATTTTATGGCTCGGCATATCGATTATGCGGGCGCCAGTTGATCGTATGTTAAAGACCGAGGCCGAAGTGCCGCCTAAGAGAAAGTTATATCTCAAAGGCCTAACATTGCAGCTGACCAATCCCTTGGCCCTCGTGACCTTTGCGGGGATTTTACCGACATTTTTTGACACGTCACGACCTATAATTCCGCAATTTATCTTAATGATATCGACATTAACATATTTGGAACTTCAGGGGCTTGCGGTCTATGCGGGTTTTGGGCGGCTTATCCGAAATGTCCTTCAAGATGAAAAAGCGGCTAAGATGTTTAATGTCACAATTGGCTGCGTTATGATTATCGCGGGATGCGCTGCTATTTTCTTCACCTTATAGGCGTCAAAACTGCGCCTGCGCAGTTGAAACTTAACGTCTATCGGCTATAGAGCGCGCGAATTATAAAAGGCTTTATCATGGACATGTCCAAAATCCCCGTCGGCGAAAATCCGCCCTTTGATATTAATGTTATTATCGAAGTTCCCAAAGGCGGTGAGCCGATTAAATAT
>CALLBH010000150.1 GCA_938001945.1 uncultured Robiginitomaculum sp. | reverse complement strand
CCAATAAAGGTAATCAGCTGATCTTCGATCTCGGCGGGCGTTAAGGGCGGCTGCCCGTCCTCGCCGTCATGCATCAAGAGCGTGATGAAATCTTCGGGTAGGCTTTCGCCAGCTTCACGGCGCGCCATACGTTGATCGATTAATGCTGAAATTTGCGCTCTGATCCGTTTTACCGCCTTCACGCCGCGCAGCTTTGACAGGCGCGGGATAAAATCCGGCGCGCCGATAATGTCGAGAAAATCAGGGCTACCCATATGCGATAGAGCCGTCGCAATATTAGGAAGCATAACATCGCCTTGCGCGTCAATTTCATGCGAGAATAACGCGCCTGACAAAACATCATAAGCCAGTTTTAGCATTTCCTCACCCAGCTTGACCTGCGCGCCATCTTGGAAACTCTCGCCCATTGCCGCTTGCATATCGCGCGACATGTGATCTGCAAAACTTGTTATGTTGCGCGGCGTGAAAACAGGCGCTGTCATATGACGCGCCCGTTTCCAGCGTTCACCTTCGGCGGTCAACAAGCCTTTGCCGACGATAGGAATGAGGATTTTATTACGAATGGGATTAAGGACAATATCGCTATGATGTGTAACAAATACAGTCTTGATTAAATCAGGGTCAGCCAGAAGCACCAAAACCTGCCCAAGCAATTTGGTTTTATAAAATGGCCGTTCTCGCGACACGCGCGTTGTCGCCTCTATCGGATTTCGAGATAGAGCGCGCATATTTGAGACATAGTCCCAAAATGTCCAATCTTCGGGTGTTCCCGGAAAAGGCACTGGCCCGGATGGTAAAAACCGCCCTGCCGCGTCACAGCGCGGGGGCGGTCTGTAGGCTGGATTGTGTCGCGTCATTATGCGCTCCTTCATCGAGAAGGTAGCGGATAAAAGACGCGGGTCAAATCCCGATTGTGCATAACGGTTATCCGTATGCGCAGACGTTATTTTTTAAAGGCGTCTTTGACATCGCCGACGACTTTGCGAACCTTACCTTCTGCTTGGTCGAGATGACCTTCGGCTTCGAGTTTTTTGTTATCGGTGACTTTACCGGCGGCCTCTTTGGCTTTGCCTTTTAGGGAGTTCGCTGCGCCTTTGAGATGCTCTTTATCCATTTTATTCTTCCTCTTCGTTGATTTTAGTATTGACCATTTCTGTCGCCTCTTGGGAGGTCACGGCCGGAGTTTCATCGTCATATTCCGCGCCTTTAAGCTTCGGGTTTGGTGAAGTCTTATTTGCACTTGTCATATTAGGCCTTTCTAACTTTAGGTTTTGGAGCGCTCTTGGCAGGTAGAGGAATATCCAGTCCCGGCTGCGCTATGTGCTCCGGTTGCGTGGGGGATGTTTCAACACTGTCAGACGCGCCGGGACGCTCTGCGTGAATGTCATTGGGGTGTGTATTTCGATGTGTCATATTTAAATAACGCATGTGCAGTGATTATCGTTCCAAGATTGCCGCAAGACAGGCTTGCAAGCCCGCCTCGCCTTTGCCATAAGCCGCCTCGGAAGGTCGGCTATGGACGGAGTGTTCGCCAACCCGGTCAGGACGGGAACGTAGCAGCCGTAACGAGTTTTCTTCGGGTCTTAGTTTGGCCTTCCACTTTTTGCATTTCCGGGTCGACCAGAGGTCTACATTCGCCTCATGTTTGCTGTACTACACAGCTATGGGCCATCGCTAAAAAACTCTGCCTCAATACATCACGGTTAATAAGCCTTTAACGCGCCTCGCGCATACTCCCTGCTATCCAATTGCGGAGCCGATATGGCGCAGGTCGTGACATTTATAAAAACCTCAAAAACTGTGCGTTATGGCGCGCTGGTTGCGGCGTGGTTATGGGTGTGCGGGATTTGTATTTCGCTGGGGTCAACACACTGGGCGCTTCACGATTTACCTGAATTGCCGTCACTGTCCGAGCATCGCCGTCCTGTCAGCATCACATTCAAAGACCGCTACGGTCAGGAAATCGGGACGCAGGGATCACTACCAAGCGCTCCGGCAAATTTAGATATACTGCCCGCGCATTTACCCGAGGCTTTATTGTCTATCGAAGATCGCCGTTTCTATTCCCATTTCGGCGTTGACCCCATCGGGATAGCGCGCGCGATGTATGTGAATAAAAAATCTGGTCGCCTGCGCCAAGGGGGGTCGACGCTAACCCAGCAGCTGGCCAAGAACTTATTCTTAGAAAATGATCAAACCTTAAAACGCAAAGCCCAAGAGTCTTATATTGCTGTTTATTTGGAGCAGCGTTTTTCTAAGCGCGAAATTATCGAGCTTTATCTGGGCCGCGTATATTTTGGGAGCGGCGCTTACGGCATAGACGCTGCGGCGGAGCGTTATTTTGCAAAGCCCGCCGCCGATTTGACGATTGGCGAGAGCGCAATGCTAACGGGATTGCTTAAAGCGCCATCAGATTATGCCCCAACGCATACGACGACATCTGCGGCCAATCGCGCGACATTAGTTGTCCAGTCTATGGTGCGTGATGAGGTCATTACCTCCGAACAGCGCGACGCCGTTTATACTGAGAAAATATGGGTCGATCCACCGAATAATTCAGGCAGCGAACATTACTTTATGGATTTTGCCGCGATTGAAATGACGCGTGTTTTCGGGACGCCAAAGCAAGACATTGTTGTTCACACAACATTAGATTTAGGCTTACAAAGCCGCGCCGCAGATGCATTAACGACGCATCTTGCGCCCAAACGCGGCGCGGATGAGGGCGCCATTGTGACGCTGGACGGAACGGGGGCTTTGCGCGCCATGGTCGGCGGGGCGTCATATGGGGAGTCACAATTTAATCGCGTCAGTCTCGCGCGTCGTCAACCCGGAAGCGCTTTCAAGCCTTTCGTCTATTTGACCGCTTTGCGCGCAGGCGTGACGCCTGAAGACTTGGTATTGGATGAAGAGATTACCATTGATGATTGGACGCCGCGTAATTTTAAAAAAGAACATTTGGGCGAAATCACGATAGAGCGCAGTTTTGCAGCTTCTATAAATACAGTCGCCGTTAAATTATCGCAAATCACAGGGCCGCAATCGGTTGCCGACACTGCCGCGCAAATGGGACTAGCTGATCTAAAGCCTTACCGCTCTATCGCGCTGGGCGCGCAGGATGTAAGTCCGCTTGCCTTAACGCAGTCCTATCTGCCCTTTTCAAATAATGGCTATGTCCATTCCGCCTACGCTATCACGATGATTGAAACGCCCGAGGGCGCGCCGCTTTATCGTCGTCCGCGCGAGGAGTCTCGCCGCGTTCTTGGCCCGCTAGAGCTTCGCCAAATGAACCAGTTGATGCATAGCGTGGTGACCAAAGGGACAGGCCGTAATGCCGCTGTCAAAGGCCGTGAAGTCGCTGGTAAGACAGGCACGACGAATGATTATCGTGATGCATGGTTTGTCGGCTACGCGCCGGATTTGGCAACAGGGGTCTGGATTGGTAATGATAAAAATGAGGCGATGTCGCGCGTCACAGGCGGGTCAATTCCTGCGCGACTTTGGAGCGATGTGATGACTGCGGGCCTAGAGGATATGCCAAAGCGCAATTTGCCGCGTACGGTTCCTGCGCTAGCGACCGCTGAACCTAAACCTTTGGGTTCATTACTTGAGGGATTTGACCAGCAACTTCCCAACTAAATCATCTGCTAGAAATCTGCGCCTATGGCGTGAAGTTTTGCGCCGTGATCCCGCAGCCATTTTCGACCCGGCTTGGCGGTGTCC
>CALLBH010000149.1 GCA_938001945.1 uncultured Robiginitomaculum sp. | reverse complement strand
GGCGGCGGCAAATCTGTTATTCTAAAACCCGAAGGCGAATTTGATCGAGCGGCGTTATTTACCGCATTTGGCAAAGCCGTGCATACGCTTGGCGGAAAATATATCGTTGCCGAAGATGTCGGCGTTTCGCCCGCCGATATGGAAATTATCAAAACGCAGACGCCCTATGTGGCGGGATTAAATAGCGGCGAAGCGGCCTCCGGCGACCCGTCCCCGATTACAGCCAAAGGCGTTTTTCTGGGACTGCGCGCCGCCGTTAAACACCGCCTTGGCAAAGACAGTGTCAAAGGTTTGTCAGTTGCCGTGCAAGGCATTGGTCATGTCGGTTATGCGCTGTGTCGTCATTTGCACGAGGCAGGCGCGAAATTGATAGTCACTGACATCAACCAAGGCGCGCTGCGTAAGGCCAAAGCCGAATTCGGTGCGGTCGTCGTCGGGCTAGACGAGATATATAAACAAGACGCGGACATATTCGCGCCTTGCGCGCTAGGGCGGGCGATCAATCCCGATAGCCTCTTGCAGCTTAAAGCGAGCATTGTTGCGGGCGCGGCCAATAACCAACTCAGCACGCCCGAAATGGGCGCGGCGCTGCACCGCAAAAATATCCTATTCGCGCCGGACTATGTCATCAATGCGGGCGGCATCATTAATATCGCCTCCGAAGTGTCGGGGACATATGATCTGGATTGGGTGATAGGAAAGCTTGATGAGCTAGAAGCGACAACGCGCGAGGTCTTTGAAATATCCGCGCGCGAAAACCGCCCGACAAATGAAGTGGCCGACGGTATGGCGCGGGAGCGGCTAGGGCGCGCGTAACATCTAAAAATGCTGTGAATTATACCAATTATACGCAACAGGTCTTGCGAATTGGTCTAGAGCGCGATAGAGCGCGCTTCAAACTGGAGAGCTCTGTTATGTCTGATTTAATGTCCCTATTGGAATCCACCCCTGTTGTCCCATTAGTTCAGGCGACGGATCCTGATGTTGCGGTGAAAACGACCCGCGCTTTGGTTTCGGGCGGATTGAAAGTCATCGAAGTTGTGCTGCGCACCGACAACTCTCTGGCATGCCTAAAGGCGATCACAGAGCAAGTCCCCGAAGCCATTACGGGCGCGGGCACCGTTCTAACTGAAGCGCAGTGCCAACAAGCGATTGATCACGGCGCGACATTCATCGTTTCTCCGGGCTTGACTGAAGGCGTTGTTAAACTCGCGCAGAAAAACGACATGCCGATCCTTCCGGGTATCGCGACAGCCACAGAATTGCAGCAAGCTTATAATTACGGCCTACGTACTGTGAAGTTTTTCCCGGCCTCTCTCGCGGGCGGCCCGAAAATGCTCAAAGCCATGTCCAGTGTCTTTCGCGATGTGCGCTTCATGCCGACAGGCGGCGTGAACACGTCAACATTGGGTGATTATCTGGCTGTCCCGGCCGTTCTGGCCTGCGGCGGAAGCTGGTTGACGCCCGCCGACGAGATTGCAGCGGGCAATTATGATGCCGTCACCAAGATCGCATCCGAGGCGGCCAAGCTGGCGCAAGATTTACGCTCATAATTTTTTCTCATCGTATTGCCTTTGTGAGGCAGTGCTATAATGATAGCGCTGTCATTTAATCGCTAGACGCAGATAACTGCGCGCGATCAGGGGAGAGTGCTGGTGAGTAATCGCGTTCGTATGGGTATGGTTGGCGGCGGTCCCGGTGCATTTATCGGGGCGGTTCATAGATTTGCCGCGCGCCTTGACGGCGAAATCGATCTGGTTTGCGGCGCGTTTTCGTCATCGGCTGAAAAATCCAAATCCATGGCCGATGAACTCGGTCTTAGCGTAGATCGGTGCTATGGCTCCTATGCTGAAATGATGGCCGGCGAGGCCGCGCTGCCCGAAGATCAGCGCATGGAATTTGTCGCGATTGTCACGCCCAATCATATGCATTTCCCGGTGGCTAAGGCCGCGCTCGAAGCGGGCTTTGCAGTCCTATCCGATAAGCCCGCAACACTCGATTTGAAAGAAGCTAAAGCGCTTCGCAAAATTGTGGAGAGTAGCGGCAGGGCTTATGGTCTGACGCATACATATCTCGGCTATCCGCTGGTCGGTGAAGCGCGCGGCATTATTGAGGCCGGAGGCATCGGTAAAGTGCGCAAAGTTTTTGTGGAATATATCCAAGGCTGGCTGGCGACGCAGGTGGATAATAAACAAGCCGATTGGCGCACAGATCCCAAACGCTCCGGCGGCTCGGGATGTATGGGCGATATTGGGACGCACGCGCATAATCTGGCGGAATTTGTCACGGGCAAACGCATGACGCATTTGGCCGCTGACCTGACAACATTTGTCGATGGCCGCCGTCTGGATGATGATGGTTCATGTTTGTTTCGCATGGAAGATGGCGTGAAGGGGACGTTATCGGCCAGCCAAGTTTGCGTCGGCAATGAGAAT
Organism: uncultured Robiginitomaculum sp.; assembly: GCA_938001945.1. Classification (GTDB taxonomy): domain Bacteria; phylum Pseudomonadota; class Alphaproteobacteria; order Caulobacterales; family Maricaulaceae; genus Robiginitomaculum. The sequence continues at coordinate 2,828 of CALLBH010000149.1, read as the reverse complement.
AGCCTCTCTATCCGCGTTTACGGCGAAACGGGCGGGCTGGAATGGCGCCAAGAAGAGCCCAATACGCTCATCCGAACTTACGCCGACCGTCCAACAGAGATACTTCGCGCGGGCCAAGGTTATCTGTCTCAAGGCGCGCAAGATGGGTTTAGAACCCCGCCGGGGCATCCCGAAGGATATCTGGAAGCTTTTGCCAATGTTTACATCGACTTTGCCCGCGCGCTGCGCAGCAATGGCGGGGCGACAACAGGCATTGAAGGCGGCGTGCGCGGCATGGCCTTTGTTGAGGCCTTATTGAAATCATCCTCTAAAAATTCAAAATGGGTAGAGATAAAATGAAAACGATGAAGGGCCCTGCAATATTTCTGGCGCAATTTATGGGCGACGCGCCGTTTGACACGATGGAAAATGCCTGCCGCTGGATGGCGGACGTCGGATATAAAGGTGTGCAAATCCCGACGGATAATCCCGTTTGTATGGATTTAAAACTCGCTGCCGAGAGTCAGACTTATTGCGATGAGCTTAAAGGGAGCTGCGCTGAATGGGGCGTGGAGATCACAGAGCTGTCGACGCATATCCAAGGGCAGCTCGTTGCCGTACATCCTGCTTATGACACCGCTTTTGATAGCTTTGCGCCCAAAGAGCTGCACGGTAAACCTGATGAGCGTCAGAAATGGGCCGTGGAGCAAGTTAAATTCGCCGCTAAAGCGTCTCAGCGCCTCGGCCTGACGCAATCCGTGTCGTTCTCCGGCGCGCTGGTTTGGCCCTTTATGTATCCTTGGCCGCAGCGCCCCGCAGGATTAGTCGAAGAAGGCTTTGAAGAACTGGCGCGGCGCTGGCGTCCGATTCTGGATTATTACGACGAATGCGGCGTTGACGTTTGCTATGAAATTCATCCGGGCGAAGACCTGCATGATGGCGCGACATTTGAGCGTTTCTTAGAGCTGGTGGATAATCACCCGCGCTGTAACATTCTATATGATCCGAGCCATTTCATCCTGCAGCAGCTGGATTATCTCGAATATATCGACCTCTATCATGAGCGCATTAAAATGTTCCACGTTAAGGATGCCGAGTTCCGCCCCAATGGGCGCGCGGGCGTCTATGGCGGTTATCTGCCATGGCTAGAGCGTCCGGGCCGTTTCCGCAGCCTTGGCGACGGGCAAATTGATTTCAAAGCGATATTCTCAAAGCTAGCAGGCTATGATTTTGACGGCTGGGCCGTGGTCGAATGGGAATGCGCGATTAAACACAATCAAGACGGCGCGCGCGAAGGCGCGCAATTCGTCAAAGATCACATCATCCGCGTCACTGACAAAGCCTTTGACGACTTTGCCGGCGGCGCATCAGATAAAGCCACCAATCGCAAGATGTTGGGGCTGACGTAAAACCATAGGGAGAGAATTATGGCGACTGACACATTAGCAATGAAGCACGGGATAAATGCCAATCGACTATTCCTGCTGAGCTGTATTTCACTGATCGTTACGGCAATGACCTTTGCCATTCGCGCAGGGATTTTGGGGCAATTAAATGAAACGATGGGCCTGTCAGATACGCAGCTGGGTTTCGTTAATGCGATGGCCTTTTTAGGCTTTCCACTGGCAATGGTGCTGCTCGGCTATCTCTACACGAAATTAGGGCCTAAACTCATTATGATTTTCGCCTTTGTCGGGCATTTGCTGGGTCTCGTATTGACAATGACAGCAGGGGGCTTTTTGGGGCTGCTTGTGTCTACATTCTTTATCGGTTTTGCCAATGGCGCGGTCGAGGCCGCCTGTAACCCCATGATTGCCGATATGTATAAAGATAATAAGACGACAATGCTCAACCGGTTCCATGTGTGGTTCCCGGGCGGCATCGTTATCGGCGCGGTTGCGGCCTATATTATGGGCACGCAGCTTAATATGAGCTGGCAGTCACAGATCGGGATTATGCTTATCCCGACAGCGATTTATGGCTTTTTGATTTTCACAACAAAGTTCCCTGAGAAAGTTAAAAGCGCTCCGGTTAATTCATTTACATTAATCATGCTTGTGGCCGTTATGGCTTTGCTCTCTTTGCTTGGACTTGTTGATCTGTCCACGACGCTGGCGTTCTTTAAGACGGTTGCGGGTAAGCTTCTTGTTCTTGCGGGCGTATTTGTTCTTTTGGCAGTCTTGCTACGTAAACGCGGGAGCAACTGGCGCGACGTGATTTTGCTCTTCATCATGATGGCAATTATGACGCTCACCACCACATCAGAGCTGGGAACGCAGCAATGGGTTGAACGTATCCTTGGAAGCACCGGCGCGAATTCAATGATCGTGCTTGCCATGGTCACGGGCGTAATGGCCGTTGGCCGCTTCTTTGCGGGGCCGGTCATTCACGCGCTTAATCCGGTTGGCGTATTACTTATGTCTGCGGTCGTCACAAGTTTGGGCCTGTTCTTTATGAGCGTCGCAAGCGGCGGCATGATTTATCTGGCGGCCTTGGTCTTTGCGATAGGCGTCTGTTACTTCTGGCCAACAATGGTCGGATTTGTTTCTGAATATATCCCGCGTTCAGGCGCGCTGGGCATGTCGCTTTTGGGCGCGGCCGGTATGTTCGCGCTGACGTTCTGGAACCCGATTATCGGCGGATGGATTGACGCGGCACGTCAAGAGGCAAATGCCGCAGGGGTTGTCGGCGATGCTGCCGAGGTTGCTGCGGGTCAAGCCGCGATGACAAATCTGGCGGTATTCCCGCTGGTCTTGATTGTGGCCTTTGCCGTGCTATTCGTGATGCGCAAGCAAGTGGCAGCGGGCGCAGGTGAGCATGTCGCTTTGACCGAGACCTTTAAGGATTAG
>CALLBH010000148.1 GCA_938001945.1 uncultured Robiginitomaculum sp. | reverse complement strand
GGGAAGGACCTCAAACCTGTGCGCAATGTCGCGCCGCTCAATGCGCGCTTCGGCCCGCTGCTTGGCGGCATGATGCTCGGCGGTCCCGATATGTGGATTAACACCGTGTTTAAATTTAATCTCATCGGCGCGATTGGCAGTCTGTTTAAAGGTAAGTTGTCGACAACGCTGGGTCATAAAAAAGACGATGCGGCCTCAATGGACGCAGCGGATAAGCATAAGAAAATTGATTATCCGAAACCGGACGGCGTGATCTCATTTGATCGCCTGACCAATGTGAGTTTCACCAGCACGAACCATAGCGAAGAACAGCCAAGTCATTTGAAGCTGATTGATGCGTCTATTCCGATTTCAGTGAACCTGCCTGAATTTGACGAGCCAGCGCAGCGCTATTGTCCTGCAGGCGTTTATGAGGTTCTGCGTGATGATGACGGGTCTAACCCGCGCTTTAACATCAACGCGCAAAATTGCATTCACTGCAAAACCTGTGACATCAAAGACCCCAGCCGGAATATTGTCTGGACAGTTCCTGAGGGCGGCGGCGGACCAAATTATCCAAATATGTAAGCAGCGCGCGATAACGTGATGAGACGGCCTGTGTTACGGGCTTGGTAATGGCGCCGAAATCGCCAATATAAAGGTTATGACATTGAAACAGAGTTTACTTCGCGCCATTTGCGCCGCTGCATTTGGCGTAATGATGAGCGGCTGCGCCAATGCCGCCGGACCCCAAGACTATCGGGGGTTCGATAGCCCGCCCGAGGCCAAATTATATGCAGACTATTTGTCCGGTAAATATGCCGATCAAATGGAAGACGCGCAGGCGCGATCGAAATATTTCTCCGCAGCTTTTGCCCGCGATACGAAAAATATAGAGCTCGGCGCAGAGGCTATTCGTTCTGCAGTTTTGGCCGGTGACATAACACTTGCGCGCACGCTCTCCATTGAAATGAGCTCGCTTGATAATACGGAGCCTATGTCGCGCATCGTTCTGTCTGCCTATGACATGCGCAAAGGCCGCTACAGCAAAGCCGCCAAACGCCTTGCTGAGCAGCCAGATGATCCTGCGCTTGGCGTGTTGATTGCGATGATGGAAGGCTGGGCGCAATATGGCGCGGGCAATGAGGCGCGCGGATTAGAGATTTTTGACGAAATTGAGGTTGGCGGATATTTCGATGTGATCGCGGCCATGCAAAAGGCGATTATCCTGAGCGAGACTGGCGATACCGAAGAAGCTGACCGGACATTTGATCTTGTGGCCAATACAGGTGTTAGTCCGATTTTGCGCATCATGTCCCAAGCGCGCCACAAATCCCAAAGCGATGACATTCCCGGCGCGATTGCTGTGCTGGAGAGTTTTTCAACGCGGCGCGGCTCGGTTGAAAGCGGCCCCATATTTACGGGACTAACGCGCCTAAAATCCGGTCAACCTTTGGATAGCAAAATGAGCGCCGCAGACCATGCCGCGCGCGCTTTGATTGATCCTGCAGGAGCCTATTTCAGTGAAGGCGGCGCGCATAATCTTGGCGAGTTTTATCTGCGCATTGCGTTGATGCTCAACCCGGATGAAGATTTTGCGAAAATCTGGTTGGGCACAGTTCTCGAGCGTGAAGATCGCCAAGCTGATGCCGAGCAGCTTTATAAAACAGTAGATGATCGCTCAGATTATACGGTCACGGCTCGCCTTGCGCGCACGAACTTGATGTTTCGTAATGACGAAGATGACCGCGCGATTAGCTTGCTAAAGGGCTTGGTTAATGATCATCCGATTTTCCTTGTGCGCGAGTCACTCGGGCGAGGCTATCTGATCAAAGAAGATTATGCGTCTGCTTTGCCGCAATATGAAGCATTGATTGCGGAAATGAGCGATGAAGAGCTAACCTCAAATCCAGAGCCGCTGTATTTCAAAGCGATATGCTTGCATGAACTGGATCGCTGGAGCGAAGCCGAGGCAGATTTCAAACGCGTTTTAGAGCTTAAGCCCGAATATGCCGATGCTTTGAATTACCTCGGATATAGCTGGGTGGAGCGCGGCGAAAATCTAGACGAAGCTTTTGATATGATCCGCACGGCGGTCAAGTTAGAGCCTGATAGCGGCGCAATTATTGATAGTTTGGGCTGGGCGCATTACAAATTGGGTCAATATAGCGAAGCGCGGGTTCATCTCGAAGACGCGGCGGAGAAGGCTCCAAATAGCGCGACGATTATAGATCATTTAGGTGATGTCTATTGGAAGCTCGGCCGTCTGCGCGAGGCGGGTTATCAATGGCGTCACGCCCTTGATCTTGACCCGACAGACGAAGAGCGCGCCCGTCTTGAGGTCAAACTTAAAGGCGGCCTCGAAGCTGCGGCGGGCATGCCTTAACGCGAGAGGTCCGGTGAAATGTCAAAGCCTGTCATAGAGCTTGCGCGTGCCAAAATTAACCTGACGCTTCATGTCGGCGAAGTCCAAAGTGATGGCTATCATCCGCTAAGCTCAATCGTTATTTTCGCGGACGCTGCGGATATTGTTACCGCGCAGTCCGCAGATGATTTTTCACTTACAATTGACGGGCCGTTCTCTAAGGGGCTCTCGGCTGACGAAGATAACCTCATTCTGCGCGCAGCACGGTTTGCGCGCGGCCAATTGGGCGGGCCGAAACTTAAGTTTCATCTTACCAAAAACCTCCCCGTTTCATCGGGGATAGGCGGGGGCAGCGCCGACGCTGCAGCTGCGATGCGCCATGTTGCGGCATTTGCAGGCCTTTCCGTTAGCGATCTTAAAAATACAGAGCAAATCGGCGCGGATATTCCAGTGTGTCTCTATTCACGCACATCAATGATGCAAGGCATTGGGCAGGATGTATCGCGCATGATGGGACAGCGGCGTCATTATGGCGTGCTGGTTAATCCCGGACTGCCGGTCTCAACAGGCAAAATATTTCAAGCCTTTGACCAAGGTCCTGCAGGGGATTTGAAACAACCCGTTCATGATGATTTAGTTGAGGCGGCCCTTGAAGGGCGTAATGATCTACAGCCGATTGCCTGTGATCTACAGCCCGAGATCGTGCGCATATTGATGGAGCTTGCCGTGCAGCCCGGCGTGAAATTATCGCGCATGTCCGGTAGCGGCGCGAGCTGTTTTGCCATAACGCATGATATGCACAGCGCGCTAAATATCAAAAAACAACTCGCCGCCAAATATCCACAGTGGTGGATTTGGGCGGGCGGATTTGGTGATCCGTCATGAGCGAGATGTTCACGCATATCACGCTGATCGGATTTTTCGTCGCTTTAGCTGTCACAGGGTTCGCGGTATCCCTAAAAATATCTGACCACCCGGACGCGCGTAGCTCACACAGCACAGTGACCCCGACGGCGGGCGGTCTAGGGGTCGTAATCGGCGCATTTGCCGTAATGTTTGCGCTGTCGAAATTCTATCCCAACTTTAATATTGGCGCGGATATACAAGCCTTATTCGGTTTAGGTTTGCTGCTGGCGGCGCTGGGCTTGATTGATGATGTTTTCGGCGTTCCGACATCTGTCAAATTCTTGCTCATTGGAATTATTAGCGCGGCTGTGCCGCTTATTACAGGCTTGCCCTTGGCTTTACCGCTTGGCGAAGCTGTGATTCAATTCCCGGATCCTCTAGCGCATTTTGGCGCGGCGCTGTGGATATTCGTCGTCATTAATGTGGTGAACTTCATGGACGGCGCGAATGGCTTAATGAGCTTAACGGCGCTTATCGTCAGCATCGCTTTGGTCATTTGCGGGTTGCTTGGCGGCGTTACGACTGCGGCGATATTTGGCTTGCTTTTAGTTGGCCCGCTGATTGGATTCATGCCCTATAATTTACGCAATAAGGCCAAGATATTTTGCGGTGATACGGGCTCACTCTTTATTGGTTATATGATTGCAGTGGCGTGTTTGTCGCTTCCCGCACATCCCTATGGTGAGCGTTTGCTTTATGTGGGACCGATCCTGCTGATGCCATTTTTAGCCGATAGCCTTTTGACGATGGCGGTGCGACTTCGGCGCGGCGAAAAACTCACAACGCCGCATCGCAGGCATCTTTATCAACGTAGCATCATTGCGGGGCGAAGCCATGTTACGGTCACGCTGATATATGGATTTCTAGCGCTGGTCTGTGCTTTTGCCGCGGTCTTTGGCGGCGTATCGGAAATGCTAAGCTCTTGGGCTTATTTCCTTGGCTTTGTTGTTTTGTCGATGACTATATATTTATTGGTGCATCGCCGCTTGCCGCTCAGAGATTAAAGTCCGGGGCTAATTTACGCGGGCAACAACAAATCCAGCAATGTCTTTCAGCGCGGCTTTCCACTCATTATCCGGGAAAATGGCCAAGGCCTTTTTCGCATTTTCGACGCGGCGGCGGGCTTCATCGAGCGTGCTTTTTAGCGCGCCCGCTTTGCGTAATTTGGATACCGCGATTTCTAAGTCGACATCCTTTTGATCATGCTCAGATATAACGCGTCGCCAAAAGGCCTTATCGTCATCGCTGCCAGAGGCGTAGGCCCGAATAACTGGAAGGGTCATTTTACCTTCGCGGAAATCATCCCCGACGGATTTCCCCAAAGCGCTTTCCATACCGCCATAATCCAGCGCGTCATCGACAAGCTGAAAGGCGAGGCCGAGCTCTTGGCCGTATCTGCGTAGCGCTTGACGGTAGGCCAGCGGGCAACCTGCAATGACAGGAGAGACTTCAGCGGCAGCAGAAAACAGCGCGGCTGTTTTCGCGCCGATCACGTCCATGTAAACGCTCTCGGTCATATCGACATTGCGCAGAGCCGCGAGTTGATGCACTTCGCCCTCCGCAATCACGGAAGAGGCGTTAGACAATATGCCTAGGGCTTCGATATTTTGCGTCTCAACCATCAGGTTGAAAGCGCGGGCAAAAAGAAAGTCACCAACTAATATTGTGGCGCTATTGCCCCAGACGCGATTGGCGGTTTTACGGCCACGGCGCAGCGCGCTCTCATCAACGACATCGTCATGTAGTAAAGTCGCGCTGTGAATGAATTCTACCGCCGCGGCGAGCTTGTGATGGGATTCGCCCTCATAATCACAAAGATGCGCGCTGGCGATAGTGAGCAATGGACGCAGCCGTTTGCCGCCTGCACCGACCAAATGTGTGGCGAGGTCGGGAATCATGCCCACAGGGCTTTGCATGCGCTCGACGATAATCGCGTCGACATGTTTCATATCATCAGAAGCCAGTGCCAATAATCTGTCGATTGGACTGGACGCGCTGTGCACGAGTGTCGGTTTGGACTGCATATTCAAATAGGCCCCTTCGTAGTATCTCTAACTTAGGAGCATAGCCGCGCGCAGACAAGCGGCGTAAAGGCGCAGGGCTTAGAGTTGTACAGTTGGGTTTGTCTAAGGGAGCGGGTAGGCGACCAAGGGAACGCCTTTGGGGCCAAGCGGGCCGGAGATGTTTCCGCCGCGATGGATTTTGATGGCGCCGCCATCACGCGCGGCAAGCATCATGCCTTCGCTGCGCGGGAGCTCAAAATTCTGCCCGGCGACAAGGATTTTACTTGCAACGACAATATTATCCGCGCCGCGCACTTCAATCCAGCTTGTAGAAATTGCTTCAACGGTAATCAGCGCGGGATCGAGCGTGATTTTTGGAACAGGCGCCGCATTGACGATTGTCTCTGCGGTTTCCACAATCAACTCAGGGGATTGCGCCGTTGTTGATGTGCCATACCATACAGCCAGTGAGGTGAAGGTTACGGCGATCAGGGCTGCAGCAAAGGTGCCACGCGGAAGGCGAATTTCACGGCGAGCTACAAAATGCGGAGCGCTAAAGCGGCTAGGCTCAGGCGCTGTTTCCGTATCTGCTTTGTAGCGCGCAACAGCGTCTTTAGGATTTAACCCCAGAAGCTTTGCGTAGCTGCGCACAAAGCCAGCGCCATAACCCGCATTGGGCAGAGCGTCAGTGTCGAGTGTTTCGATTGCGCGAAGATAGTCGCTATTGATATTTAATTTGCCAGACGCATCCGCCAGGGACAGCCCCAAAGACTCACGCACATCGCGAAGCTCTTGCCCAATATGGCGATCAAAATCGATGCTGTCGATTTGTGTGGTCACGTTTTAATCTTCCCCTTGAGATAAATGCGCGCCCACAAATAACATTTATCCACAGGTCTTTTGGCATAATCCATAAGTGTTTTAAAGGTTAACAGCTGAATAAACGCCTAATAAAATGACGTTTTTTGGTTAATTTTCCAAATTCTGATGAATTTGTCACGTTTTGCAGCGCTGTTTGATGTAATAGAAGCAAATGATGTCAAAACTCTTTACATTACGCATCTGGCCTATTGCCGCGCTGTGTATTTCAGGCGCGCTTCTTATGGGGGCCTATGCCTTCCAATATATTGGCGGTCTGGATCCGTGTATCATGTGTTATTGGCAGCGCCACGCGCATAAAGGCGTCTTGGGCGTTGCGGGTTTGACGGTGATGGTCAGTTTGATTGTTGATGGCCGGACATGGCTACGCGGGCTTAATGTTTTGATTGGCCTGGCTTTCGTAATTTCGTTTTTCTTTGCTTTCAAACATGTTGGCGTTGAATTTGGATGGTGGGAAGGTCCTGCCGCATGCGCGGTCAGCGCCGATGAAGGTCTTGGGGGTAAGAGCTTGATGGACTCGCTTGGCGGGCCAATGGAAATCGTGCAGTGCTCTGATGTGCTCTGGTCGATGTTTGGTTTGTCTATGGCGGGATGGAACGCCTTGATTTCTGCCATCGCCGCGCTCATCTCTTTTGGTGTAGCGATAAAAGGAAAACAGCTATGAGCAATACCAAACACCGTCCTCCTCGCCCTGGCGTATCTAAGGCGCGCATCGGTGAAATTTTGCGTGTTGATCATGCAGGCGAATATGGCGCGGTCGCGATCTATAAAGGTCAGCAAGCCGTGTTCTCTCGTAGCCCTAAGACGCGTAATATCGCCAAACAGCTCGCCCACATGGAAGAAGAAGAGCAAAAGCATTTGGATGCTTTTGACGCGCTTCTCGTAGAGCGGGATGTACGCCCCACGGTCATGACTCCGATTTGGAATGTTGCCGGCTACGGCCTCGGTGTCGTCACGGCGCTGATGGGCGAAAAAGCGGCTCATGCCTGCACAGAAGCCGTAGAAACTGTGATTGAACAGCATTACGGCGATCAGGTGGAAGAGCTTAAAGATAGCGAGCCTGAGTTGTCGGCGACATTTGCCCAATTTCGCGAGGACGAGCTTGCCCACCGCGACTTGGCCGTTGAAGAGGGCGCGAAAGAGGCGATTGGATATCCGGTCTTATCGGCTGTGATTACGGCGGGCTGTAAGGCCGCGATCAAAATTACCGAGAAGATTTAACCCTAAGAGGGCTTTAACACCTTTGTGCTAATGTCTCGCCATGAATGTGGTGAATTCCCCATTGCCGGCGGCGGCCCAATATGGATTTATCCCGGGCCTGGACGGCCTTCGGGCGATATCTGTATTGATTGTTCTTGTCGCCCATATGGGCTTCGAGCATATCGTCCCGGGCGGTTTCGGCGTGACGGTTTTCTTTTTCATCTCAGGCTTTCTTATCACGCGGTTGTTGATCGCTGAGCATGAGAAAAAGGGCCGTATTGGGCTCAAAGATTTTTACATCCGCCGCTTTGTGCGGCTTTACCCCGCGCTGCTCTTTATGGTGTTCGCGACAACGGCAATATACATGCTCGTTGGCTGGGGCGGGCCAAAGATACTCGAATTCCTCGCGGCCGTATTTTATGGCACCAATATTTACCAAGTTAGCGCGCGCGTAGGGGGCGAGCTACCGTTCATGCCATGGACGCATTTGTGGTCACTAGCGGTAGAAGAGCATTTTTACCTGATGTTTCCGCTCTTTATGGTGTTTATGGGCGGGAAGTGGAAGCGCGCAGCTTGGGGACTTTTCGCCGTGATTATTGCCGCTGCAATCTGGCGTTTGACGATTTATTACGCAACGGATTTGGCGCAATTTGATTATAATTATATGATGACAGATACGCGCCTCGACAGCATTGCGTGGGGCTGTTTATTATCTGTATTGCTACATATTTTTGGCAGTGAAGCACGCCTGAAATGGATGATTGGGATCGTGCCTATCGTAATTGCGCTGGGCGCTATACTCGTCAGCTTTCTGGTTCGGGATGACGCGTTCCGCTACACGACGCGCTACAACCTCCAAGGCGTGGCCTTGTTCACATTGTTCCTGAATCTATATTTCTATAAACCCGTGCGCTTCGCCTTTCCAATACTCGAATGGAAGCCGCTGGCGTGGGTTGGGATGGTGAGTTACGCGCTATATTTGTGGCACGTCCCGCTTCTGGATGTTGCCTACCGCATAAATGGCGAGAACTGGACCAGCCGCATTGTGGCTGTTATCGCCAGCTTCGCGCTCGCGGCCTTTAGCTACTATATCGTCGAAAAACCGTTCCTCGTTTTGCGCAAGAAGTTCGGCGCGCATATCGTCAAACGCGGCGGCGGCAAAATGACGGACGCCGCCTAGGCGACGTCCATTTATAAGCTATTCTTCGGCGCACCACGCTTTGTTCGTGTTGCGGGTTTGCATCCAAACTGTGCGGCGGAAGTCAGCGTGAAGCCGTGTTTCAGGCTCTTCGAATTGCTGCATCATGATGATGCCCATAGAGCCCGCATCTGGGTCGATAAAGAAATCTGTGCGCGCCGCGCCGCCCCAGCCCCATTGACCATTGGCTATGCCTGTTTTGCAGGTCAGCGCTTCGCTCGCATTTACCGCGACAGAGCCGCCATAGCCAAAACGAATAGCGCCGCCTTGATCCCAAGGAAAAGCGTATGTGACGCTATCGTCCAAATGGTTCGTCATCATCAATTTGACTGTTTCAGCCTTCAGGATGCGCACGCCGTCAAGTTCTCCGCCATTGGCCATAGCTTGACCATATTTGGCATAGTCGCCAAGCGTCGAGACAAGACCGCCGCCGCCGGACTGATAGGCGTTCTTCGTTTGAAACGGGCTGCCTTGCGCGGCTTCGGCGAGAACTAATCCATCCGGCGTCATCATATAATTGCTGGCAAAATTGCTCGCTTCGCCCTCTGGGACAGTAAAACCAGTCTTGGTCATGCCGAGCGGGTCAAAGATGCGGGTTTGCATGACCTCCCCGAGTGGTTTGCCGTCGACAGTCTCGGCGATACGGCCAAGCACATCGATATTATACCCATAATACCAAATCTCACCGGGCTGCGCCATCAGGGGCAGGGCAGGAAGCTTGTCCATCATCTGCGCCATGGTTTCGTCGGGATTAAAAAGGCCTGCATTTTTATACATCGTGGCGAGCGGCGTAATATCACCAAAAATGCCGTAACCAATGCCTGATGTGTGGAGCATTAAATCTTCGACCGTAATCGGGCGGGCTTGGGGTGCAAATTTGGGCATGCCGTCTTCACTCATGCCTTCAAAGGCCATCATTTGGCCGATTTGCGGAATGTATTTTGAGGCAGGATCGCTGAGCTTGATTTTGCCTTCTTCAACCATCTGCATGATGATCGTCGATGTGATCGGCTTGGTCATGGAGTAAATGCGAAATACCGTGTCTTCATTGACGGGTAGGTTGTTCTCAGCATCGCGCAAACCGAAGGCGCCTTGGTAAACTTTTACGCCGTCTTCATAAACCACAGCGGACACGCCTTTGGTTTGTCCTGTGTCGACGGCATTTTTCAGAACGCCGTCCATAATGGCTGTATCAAATGTGCTTTCTGGCATAGCCTCGTCTTGCGAGTTTTCAGCCGCGCTACAGGCGGTCAGTAAAATTGCGCTCGCGGCGCCGGCCAGAATTTTTTTCATTATACATATGCTCCAAAGACGCGCTGTAGGATTTCGCTTGTGCGTTCAGCCGGGTTCGCGCGGATCGCGGCTTCTTGTTTTCCGATATAGTGAAAGAGCCCGCCCAGACCGCCTTCAACGCCTTTGCGGGTGAGATCCGTTTTGGCATCCGCCGCAAGCTGCGGGGCAAAGGGGACTTGGCGTAATTGAGACGTTAAATTATCTACGAGTTGATATGCGCCTGTTCCCGCCAGGGCTTGGTCTATGATTGGCGTGAACATATCAGTCAGACGGGGCAGGGTTCTGTCGGCCAAATATTGCGTCGCCGCATTGTCTGCGCCGCGCACAATATTGATCGCGTCCGTAATCGTCACGCCGGAAATGACATCAACAAATAAATCACGAGCCAGCGGCGCGGCTTTCTCTGCCCCGCGATTAAGCTGCACCTCGATTTCATCAAGCAGTCCTGACAGGCCGAATTGACGCAAAGTTTGCTGCGCGTCTTGAAGCGTATTGGGCAGAGGAATGCGGATTTGTCCGTCATTAAAATATCCACCATCGCGGCCCACCGTTTGAACAGCCGTTGTAATGCCCTTATTCAGCGCTGCGCGAATGCCGCTCGCAGCGTCCGCTTGGGACAAACCAAATCCGCCGCCGCCTGTGCCGCGAATAATGCCATCGATGACATTAGGATCAAGGGTTTCGCATGCGGTCAAAGGGAGCGCAGCAAGCGCCGCCAAAATGGCGCGTCTATCTAATTTATGTGTCACAAGATTACCTCCGAATTGACCTTAACCGCCAAAAACGCTGCGCAGAATGTCGCTAGAGCGCGCTGCAGGGTTATTGCGGATTTGGGCTTCTTGTTTGCCGACATAATGGAACAGACCGTTCAGGCCGCCTTCGACGCCTTGCTCCGTGAGGGTCTCTTTGGCATCGCCCGCCAATCCACGCGTAAACGGGATGCTAGAGAGCTGTCCGGAAATATTATCAATCATGCCATAGGCGCCCGTTTGCGAGAGCGCGCCGCTAATAACAGGCGTAAAGGCTTTGACGAGCTTGGGCATGGCTTGCGATTTTAGATAATTTGTCGCGGCATTACCGGAGCCTTGAACAAGGCCAACGGCATCTGTGACGCTCATATTCATAATCACATCAAGGAAAATATCCAGCGCAAGCGGCGCGGCTTTCTCGGCCCCGCTATTGAGCGCGCCTTCGAGTTCATCGACCATATTGGACATGCCGACCATGCGCAGTGAACGCTGCACAGATTGCAGATTTTTGGGAAGTGGAATGCGGATATCAGAGTCGTTGGCGTAACCGCCTGCGCGGCCTACGGTTTGCACCGCTGTGGTGATGCCTTTTTCCAATGCGGCGCGAATGCCATCAGACGCCTGTGTATTGGAGAGTGAAAAGTTTTGCGCTTTGCTTTTGAATAAATCGTTTAAATCAAAGCTCTGGGCTTGGGCTGTCGTGGCGCTTAGGGGCAGGCTCAAAAGCCCTGCAATCATAAGGCGTCGATCTAGTTTTGACATCGTATTTTTCCTTCATTTACCCCGCAGGCGCAGACTGCACTATGTTGCGGGGTAAATCAATTCACGGTGTCGGTCGTGCAGCCATGGCGGCTACTTCAATGTAATGCTGCCGAGCCACGTTTTCTTTTTATCGACATCTTGGGGATCGCCGTAAATTTTCATCTCCCCGACGCCGTTGACGCGCGCTTTTACGGATTTGGACGTAAAGGCGCTCATTTCGCCTGCGCCATTGACCGACAGGTCGCCTGTTTCGCATTCAAGGCCTTTGAGGTCGATATCCCCAACGCCGTTAATGCTTGCGGTTAAATCATCACATGTTCCCGACAGGGTCATGTCGGCCACGCCGTTCACGTTCAGGTCCAAATCCCCTAAATTAAGGTTGTCGCCTGTAAACTCGCTTACGCCATTAATTGAAATCGCCTCTAGGATTGGCAGGGTAATCGTCGTGGTAATGCCGTGACGCTCGCCCTTATTGCCCGACCATGTTTTCTTTTTTGATCCTAAAACAAGCGTATCTCCGTTTAGCTCGACTTTACTCTTTTTCATTTCTTTCTCGTCGCCTGACGTCGTGACAGAAAATGAATCTCCTTGCGTGACATTGACCAAATAAACACCGTCAATTCGAATTTTCGAGAAACCGGATAGATCGTGCGTTTCTGTGATCTGCGGTTCGTCGCTATGGGATTTATCATGGGCGGCTAGCGGCGCAGCGAAGAGCGCAGCAGATAAGATTGCGGCGCTTAAGATGTAGGGGGATGTGCGTGTCATGGGGGTCTCTCTCATTGTTATTATTGTTTATCAATAAGGATGACGCGTAAATAAGTCAATAAAAATTATCGATAAACGATAAGTGTCTAAATATTTACCACTTCTTTACCGCGTTCTTTAGCGCCATCTTTCCACTGTTTGCTCCATATGCTCTCGCATGGGCACATTGTGTGCCGCATGTGGGGTATAGGGTAATCGGTAATGCTATTTGGCAATGACAATGACAGGCGGATGGGCGCGCCAACGGCTGTTCAGCGTTTGCCGCGCAAAGCCTCGACGCGGAATGTGTTTGAGCATAGTGAAAAGCTAGGACGCGCGCCAACAGCGAGCGATCTGCGCGAAGTTCCTGTCGCGCCGCCCGCAACAGAAGCTTATATCCAAGCCAAAAAATCTATGCTGGCGGCCTTGTTTGAAACCGTGGATATTTCCGCCGTTTCGGACATGGATCAAACCAAAGCGCGCCGCGAAATGGCGAAGGTTATTCACGAGATCATCACGCTTAAAAAGCTTCGTCTGTCCACTGCAGAACAGAGCCGCATTGCGACTGAAATCTGTGATGAATTATTTGGTTTTGGCCCGCTCGAGCCTTTGCTTGCGCGCCAAGATATTGGCGACATCATGGTCAATGGCCCCAAGAATATTTTCATCGAAGTCGGAGGCGTGGTCGAAAAAACGGATGTGCAATTCCGCGATGACGAGCATTTGCTCGCAACTTGTAAACGTATCGTCTCGCAGGTTGGACGTCACGTCGATAGCTCTAATCCCGTATGTGATGCGCGCTTGCTCGATGGTAGCCGGGTCAATGTAATTTTGCCGCCTTTGGCGCTTAAAGGGCCGACGCTCACCATTCGTAAATTTAAGAAAGATCGCCTGCGCCTGCGAGACCTTGTTGATTTTGGCTCCATAAGTCCTGCCGGCGCAAAGCTGCTCGCCATTATCGCGGCCAGCCAGTGCAATGTCATTGTGAGCGGCGGTACAGGCTCGGGTAAGACGACTTTGCTCAATTGCATGACGGCGTTCTTTGATCGGCGAGAGCGTATCATTACGCTCGAGGATGCCGCCGAACTCCAGCTTCAACAGCCCCATGTCGTAAGCCTAGAAACGCGTCCACCCAATATTGAGGGCAAGGGCGGGGTGAATATGACGGCGCTTATGAAAAATTGTCTGCGCATGCGCCCCGAGCGCATCATTGTAGGCGAGGTACGTGGTCCCGAAGCCCTTGATCTGTTGCAGGCCATGAACACGGGCCACGATGGCTCTATGGGTACGCTTCACGCGAATACGCCGCGCGACGCCGTAAGCCGCATCGAAACGATGATTACGATGGGGACGGCCGCCTTGCCGATATTGACGGTCCGCGAAATGATTGCGGGCAGCGTCGACATAATCGTTCAAACCTCTCGCCTTCGCGATGGGTCACGCCGTATCACCCATATCACCGAAGTCATCGGCATGAATGGGGATATCATCATCACGCAAGACTTGCTGCGTCATGAAATTACAGGCGAGGATAAACGTGGAAATTTAACGGGCCGCTTTGCGTCGACCGGAATTGCAAAGCCTAAATTCTATGACAAGGCCGCCTATTTCGGTTTGGGCGATAGATTGACCAAAGCCCTCGAAGAAGCCGGAGCGCTCGAAGCGCGACCGGAAAATCAGGCGGCGAAGCGAGCCTAGTCCTCAGCTGCCAATTCAGCGGCAATCCAATCATCAATACGCGTCTCTAAGATGCCGAGCGGTACAGCTCCGTCGACGAGGACGGCGTCGTGGAAACGGCGAATGTCGAATTTATCACCCAAGCTGTCTTCGGCGCGCTTGCGCAGCTCGAGGATTTTTAGCTCGCCCATTTTATAGGCCAGCGCTTGTCCGGGCCATGCAATATAGCGGTCCGTTTCCGTTTTGACATTATGCGTTGAAAGCGCGCTGTTCTCGAGGAGGCAGGCTTCGGCTTGCTCACGGCTCCAACCCATATAATGCATGCCCGTATCCATAACGAGCCGGCAGGCGCGCCACATCTCATAGGTCAGGCGGCCAAAGTTCTCATAGGGCGTGCGGTATATCCCCATCTCTACACCGAGCTTTTCAGTGTAGAGGCCCCAGCCTTCGCCAAAGGCGTGCGGGTACAGATTCTGACGAAACTCCGGAACGTCTTCTTGTTCGGCGGCCAGTGAGATTTGGTGATGATGACCCGGTACGCCCTCATGCAGCGTAAGTGCAGGGAGGTTATAAAGCGGGCGCTGTTTTAAGTCATAAGTATTGACGACATAATTACCGGCTTTGCCTTGTTTGGCGTTGCCGCCAAAATAACGGCCCGTCGTGTAGTTTTGCTCAATCTCTTGCGGGACCGGAATAACGCCATATGACAGGCGCGGGAGCGTACCGAAAAATTCCGGCATTTTACCGTCCGCGCGTTTGGCGATAAAGGCGGCTTCTTTGAGGAGGTCCTCACGCGAGCTTGCGTAGAATTGCGGGTCTGTCCGCAGGAAATTGAGGAAATCAGCAAAGCTGCCTTCAAATCCCACATCGGCAATAATGGCGTCCATCTCGCCGCGAATGCGGGCGACCTCTGATAGGCCGATTTGGTGAACTTCTTCGGGCGTAATATCTAGTGTCGTATAATATTTGACGAGGCGGGCATAATTTTCACGTCCGCCGGGTGTTGTCGACAGACCGATGCCGGGGCGCGCCGCAGGCACATATTCATTTTCCATGAATGTCAGCAGCGTTTGATAGGTCGGAAGCACTGATTTGCTAACTACGGCTAGGCCTTCCGCTTTGATCTTGGCACGCTCGATCTCGTCAATGCGCGCATTGACGTTCAGGAACGGCGCGGCAAGCGGATGCTCCTGCGCGCTGACTTCGGTCATGTTGCGAATGCCGGTCACGACGCCGGGCATAATCTCCGCCGGCGCAGTGTAGCCGGCGGAAATACCGCGGCGCATATTGGCCATATGTTGCCCAAAGAAGCGCGGCATATCTTTGAGGCGCGCCATATAGTCGTAATAATCCTGCGCGCTATCGAAACGCGTATTGCGCACGGTGTAGGAAATTGAATTGTAAAACCCGCTATCATTGGTGAACGGAATACGGGAATTGTCGATTGGCCCGATCAGCTCTTTTTGGGAAAGCGTCCAGCCCACCAAAGCATGATTTAATTTGTCATCATCAGACAGTGTCACCGTTGGAATAGACTCCAGCCGCGAACGGAATGTAGCATCGGCTTGCGAGATTTTGCGGCCTGCATCGGGGGACACATCCGGCAGGCGGCGGCGGGCCTCTGTGTCGCCCTCAAAACCGGCGCTAATGGGGTCACTGGCTAAGCTTGCCTCGCGCATATCGGCAATGAGGCTATCGAGTAATTCAGCGCTGGCATCGTCTTGGGCAATCGCCGGAGCGCTGAGGAGGCAAAGAGAAAAAGCAATAATAAAGGGGCGAAGCATGGCAAACCTTTGTGAATATGTTAACGCAGTCCTAAAGGGGAAGCTGCGCCGCGCCAAGTGGGCAAGCCAAATTATCACAGCCCCGTGGAGAGATTATGCGAAATATTGTTCTGGGATTGAGTGTTTTGGCCGTTACGGCATGTGGCCAAGCCGATGATCCGCAAGCCGCCTTTATGGATAACCTGCAAGAGCATTGCGGCAAAGCCTATGCAGGCAAACTGATTTCAACTGATGCCGCTGATGCTGATATGGCGGCCTCGCCGATGGTCATGCACATGCGTGAGTGCAGCGATGATGGAGTGAAAATCAGTTTCAACATCGATGATAACCGTTCACGCACTTGGGTCATTTCCGATACGGGCGATGGCATGCGCCTGAAACATGATCACCGCCACGAAGACGGTATCGAGGATGAAGTTACGCAATATGGCGGTGATACCGATAATGCGGGCACGGCCACGCGCCAAGAGTTTCCCGTCGATCAATTTTCTATCGATATGTTCAACGAGACAGGACTTGAGGTTTCAACCACGAATGTCTGGGCGTTCTATTTTGGCGATGATACACTGACTTATGAAATGACGCGCCCCTATAAGGTTGAGCCCAAGATACGATTGTTCCGCGTTGAGTTTGATTTAAGCGAGGAAGTGGATGTGCCCGAGGCGAGTTGGGGGCATGAGGGTAAGTAAGCCATAATAGTTTCCTCATCCTGAGGCGGGCCGGAGGCCCGGGACTCGAAGGGCGAGGAAACGAGCCACATGCACCAAGCCGTAAAATAATAACCGCGTCCTTCGAGTCCACGGCCCGAGGGCCGTCCTCAGGATGAGGCTATTATTATTTATTTCCCACATAAAAAAGCCCCCGCAAAGCGAGGGCTACAATTCTTGAACCTAAATCGCTTACTTCGGCGCGATGACCATGGTCATCAAGCGGCCTTCAGTTTTGGGCTGAAATTCGACTTTCATGATTTCTTCGAAATCTTCTTTAACGCGATTGAGTAGATCAATGCCGCGATCCATATGGGCCATTTCGCGGCCACGGAAGCGGATCGTGACTTTGACTTTGTCGCCGCGCTCGAGGAATTTACGAATAGAGCGGCCTTTGACCTGATAATCATGCGTGTCGATATTCGGACGCATTTTGATTTCTTTGAGCTCTTGGGTCTTTTGGCGCTTTTTGGAGGCAGCCTTTTTCTTTTGGTTTTCGAAACGGACTTTGCCGTAATCGAGGATCTTTACAACAGGGAGCTTGGGGTTCGGACCGACTTCAACCAGATCAAGCCCGGCCGCGCGTGCAGCATTCATGGCTTCTGCGATAGGGACTTCACCTTTCTTTTCGCCGTCTTCCATAATCAGGAGGACACGAGGATTGTCGATATCGGAATTAATCCGCGGGCCCTTACGGGACGGCGGGGCGGCGAGGGGTCGTCTAGCTATATGTAAATCTCCAAAATGGCTTCATAACAATGTGCTGCATAGCACATAGCGCTATATGACGCCAATCGGCGTGATTACAAGCGGTAAACCCCGTTTTATTGGCGTTTTCTAAGAACAGTGTCGTAAAGCTGCAACACAGCGGCTTTCATCGCGCGGTCAGAGAATTTCGCCGCGATATGGGCGCGTGATTTTGCGGGCGAGAAAGCTTGGCCAGGTCCTGCTTGTAGGGCCATTGTAAGGGCATTTGCATCGCCGGGGGTAACCCGCGCTCCTGTTTCGCTGTCAATCACCGTCTCTTTCGCCCCGCCATGATCGCTGGCAATGACCCATTTCCCCATAGCCTGCGCCTCAGCCGCGACGCGGCCAAAGGCTTCGGGGTCGGTGGAACATGATAGAACGACATCAGACGCGGCGTAAGCCTCGGCCATATCGGAGCTGTGGCCGGGAATGCGCAGGCGGTTATCCACGCCTAGCTCGCGGGCCAAGTCCCATAAGCCGCTGACATAATCTTCGCGGCCCTGAGCGTCGCCCAATAAGACTAATACGGCGTCTTTAAATCCGGGCAGGGCGCGTATCGCGACCTCTTGCCCTTTCCACGCTGTCAGCCGCCCGGGCAGAAGCACGCAGGGGCTAAGCCCCGGCAGGTCCCAGGCTTTGCGCTGCTGTGATATTCTCGCTTTAGAGACTGTCTGTGGATCAAAACGCGCCATGTCCACGCCGCGCGGAATAACCGTAATGCGCCCCGCATCCGTGCCGTGGGTTTTGACAATATGGTCACGGGTAAATTCTGAATTGGCAATGATCGCGTCGCTGCGCGTCATGCCGGCATTATACCAGCCTTTGAGTTTAGATTTGGCGTTGTAAATGCCGTGATAGGTCGTGACATATTTAACATCGCGGCCTTTCACGGCGCGTTCGCATGACAATGCCGGAGCGCGGCTACGGGCATGGACAATGTCGATGCCCAGATCATCAATCAGTTTGCCGAGCCGCTTTGCGTTTTTTGCGGCTTTAAACGGGTTTTTCGTATCAACGGGAAGGCGGTGCAAAATACCGCCTGCCGCCGCCAGTTCGCTCTCCAGCCGTCCCCCTGCGCTGGCGACATGGGCCTCATGCCCCGCATCGGTTAAGGCCTGCGCGATTTCGATCGTCGTGCGCTCAACGCCGCCGGCAGACAATTCAGGAACAACTTGAAGCACTTTCATAGCTACGCCATATATCGGGCAGAGATTGATTTCCAGTGATGAGAGCGCAATGGCCGATTTAAAATATACGCAAAGTTCCGAGGGTCATAAATTGGCTTACAAACAGTCCGTCGGCGATAGCCCTTTGGGTTATATTTGGTGCGGCGGGCTCAAGTCCGATATGGAGGGCGGCAAAGCCACGGCCTTGCATGACTGGGCCGACGCGCGCGGGAGTTCTTATTTACGTTTTGATTATTTCGGTCACGGCGAGAGCGAAGGGCGCTTCCGCGATGGCACAATCAGCCAGTGGACGCGCGATACGCTCCATATGATCGACAGTCATACAACTGGCCCGCAGGTTATTATCGGCTCGTCTATGGGGGCGTGGACGGCTCTGCGCACTGCGATGGCGCGACCGGAGCGCGTTAAAGCGCTTGTCTTGATTGCGCCTGCGCCTGATTTTACCGAAAAATTGATGTGGGCCAGATTTGATGAGAAAATCCGCATGCAAATTATGGAAGAGGGACTCTATCTTGAGCCCAGCGATTATGGCGAACCCTATGAGATTTCCCGCGAGCTCATCGTGGACGGCCGCGCCTGCCAAATCATGGACGCCCCCATCCCGTTCCATGGCCCCGTACGCATCCTGCAAGGCGCAGAAGACATCCCCGTCCCGCCGGAGCACAGCCGCAAATTATTTGACCTGATTCAGGGCGAGGATATAACCTACACGCTTGTCAAAGGCGGCGATCATAGCCTCTCGCGGGAGGATGATTTGCGGCGTTTGATAGGGGTGGCAGAGGAGGTGGAGGCTGTTTATGGTAACGATTGCTAATTATGCTTAAGAGAATATATTCTAGGGCCTTGATTTCTACTTTTTTGATCGGGAGCGCTGCCCCCGCTTGGTCCACTTCGATGGTAAAAGCCGCGAGTGGTGAGCACGTCGTCAGCGAGAGTAGCTTTACCCGCAATAAGCTAAAATGTGATGATCAATGGATACAGGTGCTCTTAGGCGGTGCTTTATCGGCAAATACGGGGTATGTTGTTGAGTATGCATATTTTGGCCAGGGGCGGCCAAAATTGATAAATATTACTGAGCCTCTATCTGAATTTTTAGATGGTGCTCATGATCTTAAGTCTATGCAACTAAAATGCCTTCCATCGGAGGAAAAAATTGGAATTTATGTTCCAAGTCAATCAGATGAAATGGAAGCGCTGTATATTATGGTGACGAAGGATGGTCGTGTAATTAATGGATACAATCTTTCGGGGCATGACCAGACAGCTATCGATGAGTGATTTATGCGCTAGCCTGTGCTATAGCTGCAATTGGAGGTTGTGATTAAACATTTACCTAAATTCGCGATTTGTACTGTGGCTGTACTGGGCGCAAGCGTTGCATTTGCTAATCTTGAATACAATCCTGAGCATTACGAGGCTCTGAAAAAGCTGGAGGCTGTTCAAAGCGCGACTATTAATGTGCAATATCATTGCGGGAAATATTCCCTAATTTTATCTGCCTTTGCAACAGAGTCTGAAGTGAACGGTCGTGATGCATCCGTCACGGGTAAAATCGTTTCAGAGGATAATGCGTTTGATGTTAGCAAAGATCTTTCAAAAGCGATTTCTCGACATGATATCCTTACGGGTCAAATAAATGTGTCCTGTAATCGGGATAAAGGCGTATTTAGATTAGACTTTAAGCAGAATATGCACTCTCAGGATCAGTCGACCATGTCTTATGTAACCGTATTTTGGGACGGTACGGTCAATTCATTCCGATTTTAAGCGCCTATACTCTCTAAATTGAACTTGTATTCACACTTGGGCAAAATGAAACTCCGAATAATTTATAGCTGAGCGCAGCTAGGCTTTGTCGAATAATATCTCAGGATTTTTCATCGTTTTAATCTCAAGCACATTATTGTTGGGATCGGCGATGAAGAATGTTTCTTGTTCATATTTATCGCCTTTGAACCGGCGATAAGGTTCGTCAATATAGGTTAGGCCTGCTGCTGCGATACGGTCTTTGACGGCGTCGAAATCATCTTGCGTTAAATGAATACCAAAATGCGGGACGAGGACGGCGCCCATATCGACGTCGTGGCGCACATTGGGGAGCTGTTCTGTGCTCTCATGCAAGGTCAGCTCATTGCCCCAAAAGTTGATGTCGACCCATTTGCCTTCTTCGCTATTGCCCAGCGTGCAGCCCATGACATCTGTGTAGAACTTTATGGTCGTTTTCAGATCGCCGCCCGGAATGGCGAGATGGAGGATGGCAGACATATAAGGCCCCTATAATGGATGTGTTTGCAACTTATTGGGCGAAACATAGAGGTTAAGTCGTGGTCAGAGATTTCTAAATTGTACTATGTCATAGATTGTGAAGCCCCAAGGAGCGAGGTTAAGGCAATAAAAAACCCGCACGCGGCGGGTCTTTCGATAAATGTTTCAAGCGATTATTTGATGTCAGGGATAGGCGCGAGCAGCGTCATGTCTTGGCGCTGAAGTAAATCACGGCGCATTTGCAGATAGATTTTCGCCTCTGGCGTATCCATATGGCTGGCCATATCCGCCCATGTTAGCTTGTCCATATTGGCGGTTGCGCCGAACAGTTCTGCAAAGGCTTCTCCCGGCGTGGGGTCGGGCGGGAACTTGCGCAGACGCACTTCTGTTTCAGCGTCAATTTCGGCGGCTTCCTTGGCGGCGGCAATCGCAACTTTTAACCCGCCAAATTCATCGACAAGGCCGTTTTCAATCGCTTGCGCGCCGGTCCAAACGCGGCCTTTGGCGACCTCGCGAACATCTGCGATGTCCATGCCGCGGCCATCGGCGACGCGGCCCGTGAAGTCAACATAGATGTCTTCCATCATATCGCGATAAGACGCGCGGGTTTTCTGTGTCCATGGCTCGTCACTGGAATAGACGCTGGTGTAATCGCCGCCAACCGAGAGGCTTTCGACGTTATAGCCGATTTTTTCATATGTACCTTCGAGCGCAACCTTACCGCCAACGACGCCAATTGAGCCTGTGATGGTTGTCGGCAGAGCGATGATCTTGTCTGCAGGGGCAGCAATATAATATCCGCCCGAGGCTGCATATTGACCCATGGAGACGATGACGGGTTTGCCTTCGGCTTTGGCGCGAATGATTGCGTCCCAAATCTGATCCGAAGCAATGGCAGAGCCGCCCGGGCTGTCGACGCGAATGATAATGGCTTTGACCTTTTCATTCTCGGCGGCATCGGTGATGGCTTTGGACATTTTATCGCTGGCGATCATCGTGTCAGGGCTAAACGGGTTGGAGGCTCCGCCGCCGCCCGTGACGATTGCGCCTTGCCCGCCGACCAAGGCGATAACGGGCGCTTTGACATTCACGGGGAGGGTATAGTCAGAGATATCGATAAATTTGCCATTCTCGCCCGCTTGGGTTTTTGCGGCGTCGCGCGCGCCGGCATAGTGGCCCATCTCGTCAACAAGCCCGAGCTCCAGCGCTCGCTCAGCGCTATAGGGCGCGCCTTCGAAGATCTCTTTGGCGCGGGCTGGTGTTGCAATTGCTTCGCGGTCTTCGGCGGTATAGGTCGCAACGGTGTCATATAATGATGTGATCAAGGACAATGTCGCCTCGCGGTGCGGCGCGGTGAACGTCTCTTGGGTGTAAATATTGCCCATGCTTTTATATTCATGGAACTGTACGAAATCCGCTTTGGCGTCGAACTTTTCCATAACGCCGCCGTAAAAGCCCACTTCGGCGCGATAGCCTGCGGCAGAGAATGTTGCGGTGTCTTGAAGATAAATTGTGTCTGCTGCTGAGACGGCCATGTAATTTGAGGGCGTTGTGCCTTCAAAACCTTGAGCGAAGACCGTGACGTATTTACCGGAGGCGCGGAAGTCTTTGATTGAGAGGCGCAATTCTTCGGCCACCGCAGGCGACATCCCGTAAGGATTGGCGCGAATGAACAGACCTTTGACGCGGTCATCATCTTGCGCGTAGTCGAGTTTTCGAACGACATCGACGAGACTGGATCCCGACGGCCCAAAGAGCGTGACAACGGTTTGGTCGGGCAGGGGTTTGGTCAGGTCGATGACCAAAACAGCCTCACTCGGGACGGTAACAACTTCTTCGGAGCCGATTGACGCGACCATGGCGCCAATCGCGCCAAATAAGATAATGAAAAATAGTATTGTAAAAAGGACGAGGCCAACAACGGAGCCGAATAAACTTAGAAGGAAAGTACGCATAATTTTCTCACATTATATATATACCCTAGATAGCGCCCTTTGCGCGCGGCGCAAGTGCGCGAATTGTAAAGCTTTTGAGGGGATAGGGCAGGCGGCTGTATTTTTTATAATATTTGGCAATTTGAAGCGTTGCAATTTCGAAAGGGCAGCGATAAACACCGCCCACTTTCACGTAACTGATGACTTTATTCAGGCGTGACCCATGATGGGGCGTAGCCAAGCGGTAAGGCATCGGGTTTTGATCCCGTGATCGTTGGTTCGAATCCAGCCGCCCCAGCCATCTTTTGTTTTCCCCAGCTAATTTTGATTTTAAAGTCAACATTTGCACTGCAAATAATAGTCAAAATTAATCGGGTTTTTTCCATCCTAACGATTGATTAACGGAATTTAGCGGTGTAGCTTCATCGGACTTTGCGTCTAGGCTAAGTGATAAAATCGTATTGGCTGTCTTGTCATAGAGACATTTATGTGATTTTATAACAAAAGTTAAAATGCAACTTATCTGCTGTTGAAGCGTATCCTCAATAGCCAAAAACGAAAACGCGCCACAAAAAACTAAGGCGCTAAACGGGAGTATTATAGGTGAAGTTACACCCTACTGCTTTGCGCGCATGCGCTCTGTCGGCCGCGCTGTTCACAGCTGCGCCCCTGCTTTCTGTTCAAACGGCGACGGCCCAGTCCTCTCCATTGACTGCGGAATATGCACAAACGCTTCAGAATATCGAAAACACAAAGCTTCGCATTGCGCGCACTGAGCTATTCATATCTCAGCAAGGCGAGCGAATTGCTGAGCTTCGGACTCTGATTGCAGATGCACCTGCGACGAATGCTGAAATTGAAGCCATGTTGCCAAAGGCTCTGACCCAGGTCGAGCGCATGATCAATAGCGACGCGCCATTTCTTATTGAGATGCGTCGCAATCGCCTGTTCAAGCTGAAAGAAGACTTTGCAAATCCTGAGTTTTCTCCGGCTGATAAGTATCGTCGCCTATTGAGCGTCCTCAAGATTGAGCTCGAATATGGTCAGTCCATTGATTATTATGAGGGCGATCGCCCGCTAAATGATAATGAGCAGCCCATCATGGTTGGGGAGACCGAAGAGGTCAAAGATGACGATGGTGTCGTAACGGTTAAGCCGGTCATCGATCCTGTGACAGGCGAGCAACGTATGATTCCTGAGCAAGGCTATTACATTCACTATGGCCGTCTTGCGCTAGATTATCTGAATCTCGATGCCACATCGGCGCGCCGCTGGAACGGTGATACGAAGTCTTGGGATGAGCTATCCGCGAGTGACCTCGTCAATGTACGCCGCGCAGTGCGCATGGCGCGCGGCGAAACAGCTCAGGCTGTTATTGCTGTTGAAGTTAAGGCTCCAGGTTAAATTAGAATTTGCCGCCCTTGGGCGGCTTTAGTGTTTGGGCCTTCAGGGTCTGAATGGATTGGCGGGTTTCCGCCGGAAATTTCGGGAATGATATCGGATCAGGCCCTAACGAAATCGGAAGGAAGATATGTTGAAGATTTCATACTCCAAGAGCTTGCTGATTGCATGCGGAACGCTCGGGCTAACGCTCGCAGCGGCTGCGCCGGCCTCAGCACAGCTAGAGCGGGCCTTAGATGTTGCCAAAAGCTCGACTGCTCAAAGCCAATCGGCTCAAAGGCAGGTTGATAGTGCTGATGATGCTGCGGGATCAATGAAGCGCGAATATCTCGCTGTATTGCAGCAAAAAGATAATGTTGAGCTTTTTGTAAAGCAGCAGGACGTCTTTTTGGAATCGCAATCCAGTGAGCTCAGCTCATTGCGTCTACAGCTAGATACAGTTGAGCAAACAAAGCAAAATATGACTCCGATGATGCTGCGCATGGTCGTTGCACTCGAAGACTCTGTTGAGAGCGATCTTCCGTTCCGCATGCCAGAGCGCCGCGCACGTCTTGACCGCTTAAAAGCCTATATGGGTGACCCAACGGTTACGCCGGCAGAGCAATATCGCCAGATTTTGAATGCTTATAAAATCGAAGTCTCATATGGCCAGCAGCTCGACGCTTACGAAGACACGCACCCATCTGATCCGGCGCAATTCGTGAATTATGTCCGTTATGGCCGTGTGTCCTTCCTCTACATCACGAAAGATGAGAGCGAAATGGGCCGCTTCAATATGGATACTCGCGAGTGGGAAGCGATTTCCGCCAGCGAAGCGCCAGGCGTTCGCCGTGCGATGCGTGTTGCCCTCAAAGAATCTGCCCCCGAAATGGTAACGGCTCCTGTCGTTATCGGCGGAAACTAATCAGAGCGAAGATTTAAGAAAGTGAGTAAATCAATGAACAAATTTGTTAAAACTGCTGCTCTGGCAATGGGCGGCGCGATGCTACTGTCCACGCCTGCAAGCGCGCAGATCACATCGATCAATGACCTGCTAAGTCAAGTGCGCCAAGATGCGCAGCAAACTGAGCAAGATAATCGTCAACGTATTGCTGAATTCGAGGCTGCTAAAGCCCAGCAGCAATCTAAGCTCAACGCAGCAAAGAGTGAATTGCGTGATCTCGAATCTCGAGCGCGTCAGGTTCAGTCTACATTTGATGCCAATGATCGCCGTATCGCGTCTTTGGACGGTCAGCTTCAAGACGCTCAAGGTGAGTTTCGTGAAGTTTTTGGTCTAGCCCGTACGAAAGCTGGCGAGTTTAAAGTTATGCTCGACGGCTCAATTGTAACGGCTGAGTATCCAGAGCGTACAAATGTTTTGGCGCGTATCGCTGATTCCAAAGCGCTACCAAGTTCTGAGCAGCTAAATGAAATCTGGCAGCTTATGCTCGGTGAAATCGAAGCTCAGCGCGAAGTTAAAACTTTCACGACGAATGTTGCCAATATGGGTGATGACGTCGAGGTTACGCGTGTTGGCGCCTTTAACGCCTTTACTGCAAATGGCGCGCAATATATCCGCTATGTTGCGCCTAAAGACGGTAAAGATGCCTTTATGACGACATTGCCGAAGCAGCCTACAGGTACGCCTGCTAAGGCGGCTCAAGCTGTAACGAGCGCGGCTGCAGGAACTATGGTTGCTGCCCCGATCGATCCAACGCGCGGCAGCTTGCTGCGTTCATTTGAGCGTGTTCCAAACTGGAAAGAGCGCGTCGCGCAAGGCGGCATCATCGGCTATATCATTGTAGGTCTAACTGTCCTTGGTGTGTTATTTGGTCTGTTGCGTATTCTTATGCTTCTCGGCGTATCTGGCGCTGTGCGTAAGCAAGCCCGTACGGCTCAAGCGTCATCTAAGAACCCGCTTGGACGTATTATGCTTGCGGCTGATGAGGCTGCAGGTGCAGACGGCGAAACGCTCGAGCTTAAGATGGACGAAGCAATTCTTCGGGAATCTCCGAAGCTGGAGAGTGGTTTGAACATCTTGAAACTTGCTGCCGGTATCGCGCCATTGCTCGGTCTATTGGGTACGGTTACAGGTATGATCAAGACCTTCCAAGCTATGATGATTTATGGTGTTGGTGACCCGCAATTGATGGCCGGTGGTATTTCCGAAGCCTTGGTTACGACCATGCTTGGTTTGATTGCTGCTATTCCGCTTCTTATCCTGCACAGCTTCTGTTCTTCGCTTTCACGCGGTGTCCAGAACACGCTTGAAGAGCAGTCTGCCGGCATCGTCGCCCGCCAGATCGAAAACCGCCGCGTATAAGCGGCGCTAAGACCGCGGCGCAGTTTCGCCGCGGTTTGTCCTGTTGGCTGCTGATTTTGGCAGCTTGAACACCCCAATGTGATTTGAGGATAAGATGGAATATTTAAATCCCGCAAATGCCATAGAAGGCTTGCAAACATTTCTTGCCCAGGGTGGTCCTGTTTTGTTGGCCATCGCCTTGGCGGCCTTTGCAATGTTTTCTTTTGTGATGGAGCGTTTGGCTTATTACAGCATGGCGCACAAATCTGTCGTTAGAGGTTTGCGTGATAGCTGGGCATCTCGTGAAGATAATAAGAGCTGGAAAGCTCACGCTATTCGCGACGAATATATCAGCCAGGTCAAAGCCAAGACTGAGGCTAATGTTGGTATCATCAAAACACTGGTTGCAATCGCGCCGCTCCTGGGTCTTCTGGGAACAGTATACGGTATGATTACTGTATTTGACGTGATGGCGCTTTCCGGAAGTTCTTCGGCCCGTTTGATGGCTGAGGGTGTATTCCGCGCGACCATTCCAACGATGGCCGGTATGGTTGTTGCTTTGTTTGGCTTGTTTTTAAGTAATTACGTAGAGCGCCGCGGGCGCCGCGAAACAGCTGCTTTCGCCGATACGTTAGAAGTAGGCTAGCGCTTTGCGCGCCTTTGAAAAGGATAGAATATGAGACGCCGTAGAGGATCCGGAAACGACGAAGCCGAAGTCGACATGACACCAATGCTAGACATTGTCTTTATCATGCTCATTTTCTTCATTGTGACCGCAACATTTTTGGACGAGACGGGTAAGGATTTCCGACAGCCGCCTCCGCCACCTGAAAATCAACCTGAAAACGAGCCTAAGCCCGCGATCGTTGTTTATGTGAATGGTTCAAATAGCTGTACTGTTGACGGAATCTCGACGGGATGTGGCGAAGTGCCTTTGCAGGTCGAGTCAGCTCGCGCTGAAAAGCCCGGTGCTGCGGTTATCTTGCGTATGGATGAGCGTGCGAAACATCGCATTATGGTCGCTATCAAGCAGGATCTCGATCTAACGGGAACATCAAGCAAGATTGAAATCGTTCCTGCGACTTAACCTGCACTGCGGGATTTGATTTACATTCGCCAATTTTTGTGATAAGGTAACATTATGGCTAGAAGAACACGCTCAAATGATGATGATGGCATGGAGCTAAATATGACTCCCATGTTGGACGTCGTCTTTATTCTGCTTATCTTTTTTATCGTAACATCTGTTTTTGTTAAAACGCCGGGAATTGACCCTTCAATTCCGACGTCGTCTGACTCTGTGGACTGGAAACCGGGTATCTTGGTTGCCGTGAATGCTGAGGATGAGATCTGGATCGACAAGACCCCATATACAATCGAAGAAGTTCGTCCGATTTTAATCAGCCTGCGTGATGAAAACCGCAAAGCTGATGGCATTATCCAAGGGGATGGTGATGCGAGCGTTGGAACAGTCATGCAATTACAGGACATTATGGTCGATCTCGGCATCAATGTTCGTGTGAAGACAGAAGAATAGGCTTAGGAGAAGATTATGAATATTGTACGCTGGCTTATTGGAATTCCCATTGCGGCTGTCCTGACATTCCTTTTATTTGTTCTTATGATGGTCCTGATTGCAGGTGATTGGGAGCCTGCTGACAAAAGTGAAGCTCAGAAATTTGAAATTAACCCTCAAGTCGAAGATCTTAAGGTTGTTCAGCGCGAAACGCGTTTGGATCGCAACATTAGCCGTGTTGTGACTCCGCCGCCGCCGCCGCAAATTGAACGTCAGCAAGCCGCTCAACCGAGCGAGCCTATTGCAACACTTGAAGGCGCAATTCCTGAGTTTGAAGCGCCAAAAATTGACCGTCAAAGTTTTAAAATTGCAGTTTCTGACCGTGATGCTCAGCCACTCGTTCGCATTCCACCGGTTATGCCGCAGCGTGCTGAAAAATCTGGCCATTGCCGCGTAAGGTTCGATGTGAGCCCTGAGGGCGCGCCGTTCAATGTTGTAACGACATATTGCACGCAAAGCTTGTTCGAACGTGCAACGATTAAGTCTGTCGAGAAATGGAAGTATAATCCTAAGATGGATGATGGTCGCCCTGTGGCTCGCCGCGGTGTTGAATCAAAAATTACATTCCGTCTGACGGATGAGCGCGGGAAGATAATTCCGGAATAATTTATATTCCTCTCACGCGTATATTTGGCACGCATTGCGGGCCACCATGTTTAAAGGTAAGTTCGTTATGAAACATCGTATTTTGACACTCTCATTGACCGCCGTTCTAGGTGGATCGCTAGTCATGATGCTTGCGCCCAGCGCAGACGCGCAGCGCGCGCGACGCTCAAATGACGCTCAACCGGCTCCTGCCGAAGGACGTCAATTCGGTTCCGCAGCGGGTACTATCGTAAATGAAGCGCTTCAATTTATGAACAGCAACCAATATGGACCTGCTGTCTCAAAATTAAATGAGGCGCTCGCCATTGGTGATCTTAATCCTTATGAGCGCAGCACGATTTATCAAATGATGGGATCTGCCTATTATGAGCAGAACCAATATAGTCAGGCGATTACGTCATTTGAAAGCGCAATTAGCTCAGGCGGGTTGTTACCTAATGAGTCAACGGCGCTGCGCCTGAATATTTCACAGCTCTTGATTGCGAACGGTCGCCATACCGAAGGCGCGACAATGCTCGAAAATTATATCAACCAAGGCAATCAGGTCAAACCCGCCTATGTTGATATGCTTGTTGGGGCTTGGGTTCAGGCTGAGAATTATCAGCGCGCGCTTCCATGGGCTGAGCGCTGGTTCAATGAAGCTTCGCCGAAAGAGCGCAAGCATTTCGATCTTTTGAACTTCCTATACAATAATTTAGGTATGAGCGGAAAGCAGGCCGACATCGTTCTGCAAATGATCAACCGTTACCCTGAAGATCGCACCTTGTGGGATACGTGGGCATCTATGTTGTCCAATGGCGGGCGCGAGCAAGATGCTTTTGAAGTGAATAAAATGCTCTATCTTGGCGGCGCCATGAATAGCGAGCAGGACGTTATGAAGATCGTCCAATATTACTCCTTCTACGAAATGCCGTTCCAAGCGGCCAAAATTCTTGAGCGTGAAATGAATTCCGGGACAGTGTCTCGGACTCCTGATCGCATGATCCAGCTATCTGATTTGCTGCGCCAAGCGCGCGATTATAAACGGGCTATCCCTATTCTTGAGCAAGCTGCGCAAAGCGCGGGAACGAAAGATGTCTACGCTCAACTGGGTGAGGCGCTATATAATGATGCGCAATGCGGCAAAGCCGAAACAGCGTTCCGTCAGGCCATCGATAAGGGCTATAACCGCGGCAAAGCCTGGTCTTTGATTGCGACATGTATTTATGAATCTAGCCAGCAAGAAGAGCGTATTGATTGTGATTGGGACGACGAGAAGAAGGCTTCCGCGCCGCGCAAACTTCTGCGTGACAAGGCTTATGCAGCTTTTGGAAATGTTCCAAGTGGTACGAATTCAGGCCGTGATGCTGCGAAATGGCGCCAATTCATCAAGGCCGAAGAGAAGGCTGTGACGGATCGATGCATTTTCGAAGTCAATGTTGAGAAAGAACGCTGCTTTAACAATATTGATAATGCTTACAAGGCGACATTCCTAACCGGTGGTGAGCCAGATATTGATCAGAATTGCCTGCCTTTCAAAGCTGAATTCGACAAGAAATTCCGCTCTACGAAAAAGAAGGACGGCTAGTCACTTAGAGCTCTAGCGCTCCAATAGATTTCGAAAGCCCGCTCTTTGAGCGGGCTTTTTTGTTGGGCGATTAAATATATTGATTTTTATTGTATGTGATAATATAACATACTATAAAGGGAGGTATGTTATGAAGTTAAATAGTGAAAGCTTACTGAGAGTTATAACGTCGATAGGGGTCTTCGGGGCGTGTGCGAGTGGATTATCCTTACAGGCATATGGGCAGGGCGCTCCGGCTGATCCTTCACCTATAGTCGCGGATAGTTCAAAGCAAATGCGGCAAATTTCGGCGGCGTCTGGAGCTTTGGTCGCCGAGGCTCAGGAGCTTATGAGGGGCAAACACTATGATGCGGCTCTAGAAAAGCTCGACGGTGCGTTAAAACTTACTGATCTTACGCCTTATGAGGTGTCAATAATCTATCAAATGCGCGGATCTATTGCTTATGAGCAAGGCAGAAATGCTCGCGCAATTACAGATTTTGAGAAGGCGATCGAGTCCGGAGGTTTAACGCCTGAGGAGGCGTCGACGCTACGGTTGAATATAGGTCAGCTTTTGATTGTTGAGGGGAAATATGAGCAAGGGGCCACAATTCTTGAAGCCTACATGACTCAGGGTCATGCCATAACGACCGAGCGGATTGAGTTGATTATTTCGGGATGGATTCAAGCGCAGGACTATGAACGCGCACTCCCCTGGGCGGAGCGCTGGCTAAATGAAGCTAATCCGAAACAGCGCAAGCATTTTGATCTCTTATATTTTATCTACAGCAATTTAAAAATGGTAGACAAACAAGAGGCGATCATTGTCCAGATGGTCGATATGTATCCTGAGGATAAAACACTGTGGGAGAACTGGGCTGCATTAGGCGCAAATTTAGGCCGAGAGCGCGATGCGTTTGAAGTCACGAAATTGATGTATATTGGCGGGATGCTGGATACTGAAGATGATGTTATGAAGATCGTTCAGTATTATTCATTCTATGAGATGCCGTTTCAGGCCGCTAAAATTCTGGAGCGTGAAATGAATGCGGGCCATGTTCCGCGCACGTCAGATCGCTTGGTGATGTTGTCAGACCTGCACCGCCAAGCCCGTGATTATAAAAAGGCCATTCCGGTTTTGGAGAATGCGGCGCGATTAGGCGCAGGGCCGAAGGTTTACGCTCAACTTGGCGAAGCATTATATCATGATGGCCAATGCGGTAAGTCCGAGGCAGCCTTCCGAAAGGCGATTGACCTGGGGTATAATCGCGCAAAAGCGTGGTCTTTAATTGCAACATGTCTTTACGAGTCGAGTCAGCAAGAAGAGCGTGTTCAATGTGATTGGTCTGATCAGAAAAAGGCAAACTCTGCGCGTCAACATTTGCGGGGCAGGGCTTACGCCGCTTTTGGAAATGTCCCGCAGGATACGGCTGACGGGAAGTTTGCTGTAAAATGGCAAGCCTTCATTCAGGCGGAAGAACGCGCCGAAACTGATCGATGCAAATTTCTCACTAAGGTCGTGGTGGAAGAGTGCTTCAAGCAAATTAATGCATCTTATCGGGCCAAGATTATTACCGGGGGCGAATTGCAAAATGTGGATGAAAAATGCCGCGCCTACATCGCTAAGTTTGATGAAAAATATAAAGGCCTCAAGGCTGAATAGACGCCGGATTGCTGGGCTTGAAAACTCTGAAAAGTTGATTTGAAAATTAGGAGTCAGAATTTTCTAGCCTTTTGTTATTAGTTATGTTATATAATAACATATAATCTAGAGGAGGAATTATGTCTAAGCGTTATGTTATTGTACTGCCCTTTGCGGCCATTGCGACTGCGGGTTTATTTGGCTTGATGACGGTGCTCATTCGAAGCGAGTGGTCACCGCAAGTGAAGTCTGAGGCGTTAAAATATGAAATCAATCCGCAAGTAATCGATATTACGGTCACCCGAAAAAATATGCGGCCTGATGAGCTCAAATCGATTGAGACGCCACCCGCTCCGCCGGAGATTGATACGCAGGCTCGTATTTTGCCTTCTACACCGATCGCGACAATTGAGGGCGCTATTCCGGATTTTGATTTCGAGATCATCGATATGAAAACGGAGGTCGCGATCAATGTTGATAGCGAAGAGAAGGCGATTCTTCGTCTTGCCCCCGTAATGCCGACGCGTGCAGAGCGTAGCGGGCATTGCATTGTTCGGTTTGATATTAATGCAGAAGGCATCCCGTATAATATTACGACGCCTCATTGCAGTCAGTCTATGTTTTCACGGCCAACGCTAAAAGCGGTATCTGGATGGAAATATCGACCAGCGATTCAAGGTGGTCAGGCCCAATCAAGCCGCTCTATTGAAACGCGCGTGACGTTTAATTTGGCCGATGAAAATGGAAACATTATTCCGGAATGAAGATGAAATACATCACTTCATTCTCGATGCGGGTTTTCTGTCTTATCGCGCTGCCAGCTTTATCGGGCAGCGCGATATTTGCGAGCTGTGCGAGTGCGCAAATAACTTCAATCTCAAAGCCTAGAAATCAACTCGAGCTAAATTTACGCGCTCAGCAAGTTAGCGTGCTGGAGTTTGTTAGGGCAGGCGAAATAGCTTTTGAAAATAAAAACTATCGCCGCGCGGCACGGCAATATGAAAATGCGCTAGAAAGTCAGCTGCTCAATGATTACGAGCGGGCGCGATTGCAGGTAAAGCTCGCGCAGACTTACACACTCTTGGCTAGGTACACGCACAGCGCGGCGTCTTATGAATCTGCGTTAGATACAGACGGATTGTCCAAAGAAGATCGCGCGCGCGTCCTATGGAGACGCGATTATGTTTTGACGATGACGGCGCCGCCTGCGCGGCACAAATAAATCAGCGCACAGCCGTAATCGCGAACGCATATTCAAGCGCGGTTTCCTTGAGACGGGTATAGCGTCCGCTTTCGCCTTGATGGCCTGCATCCATATTGATTTTTAGCGTGATCGGGGCGTTGGCTTTTTGGTGCTCACGAAGCTTTGCTGCCCATTTGGCAGGTTCCCAATAGGTCACGCGCGGGTCGGACAATCCGCCCGTGATTAAGACAGCCGGATATTCCGCGTCGACGACATTGTCATAGGGCGAATAGGCGGCAATGCGGGCATAGGCTTTCGCGTCTGTGATTGGATTTCCCCATTCGGGCCACTCCGGCGGCGTGAGCGGCAATGATGCGTCGCTCATTGTGGTCAGGACATCTACAAATGGGACTGCGCCAATCACGCCCCCGAACAGCTCCGGGGCTTGGTTAAGCGCCGCGCCGACAAGCAAGCCGCCCGCTGATCCGCCATGGGCCACGATCTTACCTTCAGATGTATAGCCCCGCGCGGCGAGGGCGCGGCCGCAATCGACGAAGTCATCAAATGTCGCCTGTTTGGTATCCAGCTTCCCCTTGAGATACCAATCATAACCTTTGGCTTTGCCGCCGCGAATATGGGCGATGGCGTAGACAAATCCGCGATCCACCAATGACAGAATGGATGTGCGAAAACTAGCCGGGATGGTGATGCCATAGGAGCCATAGCCATAAAGAAGGCAGGGCGCGCTTCCGTCCAATTTTTGTCCTGCGCGGTAGAGCAATGTGACCGGCACAGCCTCGCCGTCGCGGGCCTGAACTTCAATGCGCTCACATGCGTAATCTGATGGCGTATGACCTGATGGGACTTCGGTGACTTTGCGCACAATACGCTCGCGCGTGCTCATATTGTAATCGATGATTTGTCCCGGCTGCACAGGGGAGCTATAACTAAAGCGCAGCCAATCGGTATCAAATTCATACCCGCCCATTAGCCCTAAAGAATATGCAGCATCTTCAAAGGCGATGATATGTTCCTCTGCGCTGTTTAAGTGATGAATGACGATACGGGGCAGGGCGTCCTCACGTTCCAGTCGGACCATGTAGTTTGAGAATATTTCAAGCCCCAAAATTAGCGTTCCGGGTTTGTGAGGAACAAAGTCCTGCCACTGCGCGCGGTCTGAATTATCCAGTGGGGCGCGCATGATTTTGAAATCTGTTGCGTTATCCGTATTGGTTAAAATGTATAATCCGGTCGGATGGTCATGGACGCTATATTCATGGCCTGTACTGCGCGGCTCAATGAGGCGCGGTGATGCCGTATTATCACGGGCGTCGATTAATCGCGTCTCGCCGCTTGTGTGATCATGGGCGCTGATTTCGATAAATTGGCGCGCATCGCTTTTGCCAATGCCGACAAATAATCCGGGG
The DNA here is from genome assembly GCA_938001945.1 of uncultured Robiginitomaculum sp. GTDB lineage: Bacteria > Pseudomonadota > Alphaproteobacteria > Caulobacterales > Maricaulaceae > Robiginitomaculum. The sequence goes on along the minus strand of CALLBH010000148.1, from coordinate 5,609 downwards.
TCTGTTTCTTCATAAACAAGATGGGCTGCGTCATCTGAGTGAACGTTGCGGCGATAGACCTTGCAGGGGCGGTGATTATCATCGCGCTCGACCCAATAGATCGTGGCATTATCTTCGGCCCAGACCAATGTCCCCGTGGACTTTGAAATGCCCAGCGGCTTGGCCTCGCCTCCGTCAATTTTGCGTAGATAAACAGAATAGTCTTCGGAGCCTGTCTTATCGACGGTATAAGCCAGCCACTGATGGTTTGGGCTGTGGTTAATATCGCCCAGATCGAAATAGGCGCTATCGCGGGATAATGCGTCGGCGTCCAGCAATATGGTTTCGTTACTTTCGTCAGTTGGTGCAGATTTGGGGCGACGGAAATATAAGCCATATTGATCGCCGGGACGAAAACGCGCGCCGTAGAGCCACTCACCATGCGGGCTGGGGACGCTGCTATCATCATCTTTGATGCGCCCTTTCATTTCCTCAAATATCTCTGATTTTAAAGTGCTGAGGGGCGCGGTTACGGCGTCCATATAGGCGTTTTCAGCCTCTAAATGCGCGCGAATATCCTCGGGCAGGGCAGAGCTATCGGCCATAACATCTTGCCAATTATCAGCGCGCAGCCACGCATAATCATCTTGGCGATCAATACCATGCAGCGAAATAGATTTAGGCCGTTTTTGCGCAATGGGCGCTGCGGCGTTGAGGTCGAATGTGGGGGTGGGGGCTTTTTTCATAGCGGCTATATGGGATGAATGCCGCGCGGGCGAAACCCCTAATTCATCAATTGATGGTCACTATTAGTTAACGCCTAGGCGCTAAGTATTAACCAAACTAATGAGCCATAATATGTCACAGCCTCATCCTGCACCGCAGCAAACCGCGCCAATATCCGCGCCTGGACCCGCGCCCATGCCTGCGCCGCCGCTACAGACTGCAGACGAATTGCAGCTTACGGATCTGGCCAAGGGCGAGCAGACGTCAAATGTACGCAAAGCCCTGGTGAAGCGACTGGCTGATGTGATCTGTATTCCGGCAAGTCAGTTAACGCCCCAAGAACGCCATATGGCGGGGGATGTCTTGGTCGAACTATTACGTGATGCTGATGTCGATATTCGGGAGTCTGTGGCTAAACGCCTGACGATGCTCAATGAAGCGCCGCGAACAATTTTACTCATTTTAGCCAAAGATGAGTTTCAGGTTGCCCGTCATGTCTTGGAAAAAAGCAAAAGCCTAACGGATAGCGACCTTATTCATATTGCGCGCAATGTACGCACAGAGCACCGCAAGGTCATGGCGCTTCGCCGTAACCTTACGGATGCCGTAGTCGATGTTCTGGCGGAGTTTCTTGAAGAAGAGGTCGTCAATACGCTCTTAAAGAATAAGGGCGCGAATTTTAGCGAAAAAACAATTCAGCGTATCATGACTGTGTCGCGTAGTTCGCCGGATTACGTCAATCTTTTGGTGAAACGCGACGAAACGCGGCCCTCTCATGGGCTAACAATGTTTTGGTGGGCGGATAGCGCCGCGCGTAAAACCATTTTGCACCGCTTTGCTGTGACGCGAAATGTTTTGCAAGAGAGCTGCTTTGACCTTTTCCCATTGGCCGCCGCCGAAGGCTGGAACGATGCAGCTGTGCGTAAAGCGCTTCAATTTATCGAGCGCCGGCAACGTAACCGCGCCGCAATTTCGCGCAGTCATTATGAGTCGCTAGAGCAGGCCATTGAAACAGCCGCAACAACAGGCATGACGCGCGAACTGGCCGAAGAGATTTCTTATATGTCAGGTATCAAGCCTGCTACAGGCGCGCAGATAATGGCCGATAAAACCGGAGAAGCGCTTGCGATCCTTTGTAAGGCACCCGGATTGAAGCGGGATGTGTTAAGAACGCTTTGGATTGCGCTTCGCCGCGATGCCGGCACCGAAGAAGAGCCAAGCGCAGAGCTGCTGAAAATCACGGCGACATATGACGCGATTTCAACCGACAAAGCTCAAACCGTATTGCGCTATTGGAACTGGTCACTCACCAGTTCGCTAAATGCCGATGTGCTGCAGCATATTAAGCGCGGCGTTATTCCAGCCGAGAGCGAATATGGCGCGGCAGCCGTTACGGCGGCGCTCGTCTTTGGGCATCGTAAACGCAAATAAGCTTCGCGCTGCGAGGCGGTTATCCCCACATTTATTGCCATGTTTTCTGTGCCTTTAGGGTTGGCGCGGCGCGCTTGAGAGTCTATCACGGCTTTTAAATTCGCACGGCCAAGAGGAGAGATGTGCGCCCATGAAATACGCGCTTATTCTCGGTGTAACCCTTGCAGCTTATTGGCTGACCTTATCGGGCTATTTTCACAAACCGCTGATCCTGTTTTTCGGGGTTATGTCCGTGCTGTTCACGCTCGGCTTATCTGCGCGGATGAAAATATTAGACAAGGAAACCGTGCCTTATGTCTATATTCCGAAAACGCTCTCATATTTCGTCTGGCTTTTTAACGAAGTCGTCAAAGCCAATGTTGCTGTCGCTAAGGCCGTGTTGTCGCCGGAGCTAAAAATCTCGCCCAGCATGATCAAAGTCCCGACGCATCAAGACACAGATATCGGCAAGACAATGTTTGCCAATTCCATCACGCTTACGCCGGGAACCGTGTCCGTTGATATGGAAGAAGATGGTGTTTTAGTTCACGCGCTTTTGGCTGAAATGGCTAATCCGGATGATTTTACCGAAATGGGCGAGCGCAGCGGCTGGGCTGTGGGTGAGGCCATCGACATAAGCGAGCCTAAAACAAATGGCTAGCGTCGTGATGGTTTATATCTGCGTGATTGGCGCGATTGGCATGCTTGTCGGCATGGCACTGCTGCTTGGCCGCGCCATTATCGGGCCAACATTTTATGACCGCGCTCTGGCTGTGAACAGCTTTGGCACCAAAGCGGTTTTGTTTTTGTGCCTGTTCAGCTTGATTATCGGGCGTCCCGATGGCGTTGATATTGCGATACTCTATGCCTTGATGAATTTTATCGCGACGGTCGCCATATTGAAATTCTTCCGTTACCGCGCTCTAGACGTTCCGCTTGCCAAGCGTCCGGAGCGTAAAACGACACGTAAGGGAGGGCGCAATGGCTGAAGCTAAACATGACGCTGCCTCCCACGCTGCCGCGCCTTTGCCTTGGACAGAAATATTCGAATGGGCGCAGGCTTTACTCTCAGGCGGGTTGATTTTGACGGGCGCGTTTTTCGTGATTGCGGGCGCGATTGGCATTTTGCGTATGCCGGATTTCTACACGCGCATTCACGCCGCGGGCATGACGGATACAATGGGCGCGGAATTTATTCTGCTTGGCCTTATTATTCAGTCTGGTTTTACGCAAACCAGTTTGAAACTTCTGTTGATCGCGTTCTTTTTGTTTATCACGTCTCCAACAGCGACACATGCCATTGCGCATGCCGCGCATTTATCAGGGCTAAAGCCGAAATTAGGGCCTTACCAAGCGCCTGACCTTGACGATATTGGCAAGGGAGATGGCTCATGATCCTTGCAGCAGCTGAAATCGGCGTCCATCCCAGCGCGACATTGATCCTTGATATAGGCCTAATGGCGATGCTCGCAGTGGTCGGTATTGCGATTGTTCGTATGCGCTCGCTCTTTGCTGTGGTGATGCTTCAAGGCGTTTACAGCCTGCTTTGCGCGACATGGTTTGTCTCGCTTGACGCGGTTGATGTGGCTTTTACAGAGGCTGCGGTTGGCGCGGGAATTTCGACTGTGTTGATGCTCGGCGCGATGCTGCTGACGGATCGAAATACAAGCCAGATTACGATGCGTAAGTCGGTTGGGCCGCTTTTGATTGTTATCCTCGCCGGCGCCGCTCTGCTCTATGCCGTGCCGGACATGCCGGATTATGGAGACAAAGATAGTCCCGTAAATACAGGTGTCGGCATGCAATATATGGAGACGACGCCAGAAGAAATTAAAATTCCTAATGTCGTGACCGCCGTTCTCGCCAGCTATCGAAGCTACGATACGATGGGCGAAACCGTCGTGGTCTTTATGGCGGGTCTTGGCGTCCTTCTCTTGCTTGGGCTGAACGGCAATGCAGGACGGTGGAAAGCTCAGGTCAATGGCCAGGATATATCTACCGATTACGCCCCCGTGGCCGAGGTTCTGAAATCACCGGGAGATGCGCCTAAAATCACGCCCGATGAAGTGAAAGCCGATGCCGAGCCGCCCAAGCGGCGAGGGCGACCAAAAGGCTCTAAAAACAAACCTAAAGCGACGACGTCCAAGACAGCGGCGAAGAAGAAAATTCCGCATGGCAAGTCAAAAGGGAGGCAATAATGAATTCCCATATGATCCTGCGCGTGGTCGGAAAGTTCCTGATCCCGCTTATCGTTATTTTCGGCCTCTATGTTCATTTTCATGGTGACTTTGGCCCGGGCGGCGGCTTCCAAGCCGGCGTGATTGTTGCCGCAGCTATCATTCTTTATGCGCTGCTCTTTGGGCTGAAAGCCTGCAAAGAAGCTGTGCCGCCAAGCTGGATTCGTATTGGTATGACGCTGGGCGTTTTATTCTATGTCGGTACGGGCGTGTTTACGTGGCTACTGGGCGCAAGTTTTCTCGATTTTGATCCAATTCATCCCGATATTGACCACGCTATGGGCCAGCATATTGGTATTATTCTTGTTGAAATTGGCGTGCTACTCACTGTTGCGACGGTGATGGTTGCGATTTTCTACGCCTTTGGCTCTCGCCAACCTGAGATCATGGATGAGGAGCAGGACTTTTAATGTTGTCTGAATTTCTCTCCCACTTTAATTATATCGTTGTCATCTTTTTGATGATGACAGGGCTCTATGTGGTGTTCGCTGCAGATAACCTGATTAAAAAACTTGTCGGCTTGTCCGTGTTCCAGACCTCTGTGTTTTTGCTCTATATAACTATGGGCAAGGTCTCGGGCGGTACGCCTCCCATTATTGAAAAATCATATGACTCACACGGTGATGGCCATGGCGGTTACGGCGAAGCCGCAGGTAAGGCCGCCGAAGTGCTCTACTCTAATCCGCTGCCGCATGTCTTAATCCTGACTGCGATTGTGGTCGGCGTTGCGACGCTCGCCGTAGGGCTCGCGCTCGTCGTGCGTATTCGCGAAGTTTATGGCACAATCGAAGAAGAAGAAATCGATCGAATTAATTACGCATTTAATGTTGATGGCGTCGACGAAGCCGCATCAGGGGATAACTCATGAGCGGATTTCTAACAGGGTGGCTATCGGTCGAAGCCCCGGTTTTGATCGTCGTTTTGCCGCTCATTGTTGGCGCGATTTGCGCCGTGATGCCCAAAGATAAAATTGCGTGGCTGCTGGCCTTTATCACGACGCTTATTTGTAGCGCGCTGGCGTTTGACCTAGTGCTGCAAACACGCGGCGAACAGGTGATTAGCTACGCACTTGGCGGATGGGATCCGCCCTTTGGGATTGAGTACCGCATTGATGGATTGAACGCGCCTGTCGCGCTTTTGATCAGCGCGATTGCCGTGATTTGCACACTCTATGCACTGCGCAGCACGGACGCCGAAATTGAACCCAAAAAGCGCGCGCCATTTTACGCCGCGTTCTTAATTGGCTTTGCCGGCCTT
>CALLBH010000147.1 GCA_938001945.1 uncultured Robiginitomaculum sp. | reverse complement strand
ATTCGACAGGACGTCTCGCCCGCCACATCGCAATTTGTGAACTTCATGCTCTCGCCCGAGGGCCAGAAACATGTCGCGGCTTCTGGCTATCTGCCCGTGAATCAATGAGATTAAAATGAGCTTGGCCGCGATAGACTTCACGCGCGTTGCGGCGCCCAAAGGGCGGCTCATGCGCGGCTATTTTTCGGCGAGTGCATTTATCTGCGCGTCAATTGTGGGCCTCATTATCCTGACGCTCATCGGCCAAACAGGCCCGGTGCTGAGCGGGCATTTTAGCTCGCTTTGGGGCACTGTGTGGAATCCAAACACAGATCAATATGGCATCATCCCGATGCTCTATGGCTCTATCATCGTCATGCTGGTCGCCATGGCCATTGCCCTGCCCCTTGGCGTCTTGACCGCCATATATATTGCCGAGACGCGCTCGGCCAAGATGCGCGGCATTATGAAATCCGCGCTCGAAGTTCTCGCGGGGATACCCTCCATTGTCTACGGACTTATCGGGGTGGCCTATATTAGCGTCTGGGTCGCCAAGGGTTTAGATTTGCAGACAGGGCGACTGATTTTGACGGCAGGACTTATATTGGCCGTGATGATTTTGCCAACAATCCTCACCCTCACCGAAGATGCAATTTCCAATGTGCCCGAAATATATCGCGAAAATGCTCGCGCGCTGGGGCTGTATCGCCACGAAGTTATCAAAGACGTTGTTCTGCCCCATGCCAAGCGAGACATTCTCGCTGCCGCGCTTTTAGCGCTGGGGCGCGCGCTCGGAGAGACTATGGCCGTGATGCTGGTGATTGGGTCGCTAGACCGCCTGCCCTCGCCGATATTTAATCTGCTCTCTTCGGGGCAAACCATCACTTCGAAACTTGGCCGCGAAATTGGCGAGAGCGCTTTTGGCTCCGCCCATTTTAGCGCGCTGGTTTTAATGGGGCTTATTTTGGTTCTGATCACGCTGGCACTAACAGCCGCCGCGCAGTGGCTTATCCACCGCGCCCCGCGCGAGGCCAATCATGTTTAGCCGCGCGACCAATGAGCATATCTTTGCCGCCGCCACGCGCATCGCGCTCTTTATTTCGGTCAGTATTCTGGCCTTCCTACTCGGCGCAATCATCCTGCGCGGCATTCAGGCGATTTCTCTGGATTTCCTATTCACCCCCTCACGCAGTTTCGGCAGCAGCGGCGGCATTGCCTATCAAATCCTCGGCTCGCTTTTAATTGTCCTGACGGCGGGTATTATCGCCGCCCCCATCGCCCTTGGCGCATCCGTTTATCGCAGTGAATATATGAAATCACAGCGCGCACGGCGCGTGTTTGATTTAATGCTCTATGGTTTAAACGGCGTCCCCTCGATTATCTTTGGCCTGTTCGGACTTATCCTCTTCGTCAATATTTTCGGCACAGGCCTGTCATGGTTTGTCGGCGCAATAATCCTTGCGACTATGATGCTGCCTACCGCAACACTCGCGACCGTTAACGCCATGCGCGGCATTGATAAAAGCTACCGCGAGAACGCCTTTGCGCTCGGCTTAACGCGCGAGCAAACTGCGCTTCGCATCATTATTCCGCAAAGCCTGCACGGCCTCGTCACGGGCGTGCTGATCGGGCTGGCCCGCGCCATTGGCGAAACCGCGCCGATCATGTTCATCGCCACCGCCTTTTCCGGCGCGACCGTCCCCGCCAGCCTGCATGAACCTGTTGCGACATTGCCGACCCATATTCTTGCGCTGGCCCAGCAAGCCGCTGATCCGGCCGCGCTTAAAAATGCGTGGGGCGCGAGCTTTACGTTAATCGCCCTTGTGGCCCTCTTTAGCCTCGCCGCGTTTTTCGCGCGCGCCCGCCTGACCGCTTACTCCCGGAGATAATATGTCTACTGCTCAACATTTACAGCTGGTCACAGATACAGCCGTCCAAGAGACGTCCGTATCTATGGATGATTTTGGCGTTTGGTTCGGGGATAGCTGCATCATATCAGGCGTTACCGCAAAACTTCCCGCGCGCGGCGTCAGCGTTCTTGTCGGCCCGTCCGGGGCGGGCAAATCAACGCTGCTGCGCGCAATCAACCGCATTAGCGACGACACGGCAGGACTCGCCATTAAAGGCTCCCTATCGTTTCAAACCGAAGATATTTACGCGGGCTGCTGCGACGTGACAGAACTTCGCGCGCGCATTGGCATGGTGTTTCAAAAGCCTTGCGTCTTTCCGCGCTCCATCGCGCAAAATGTTCTGTTCGGTCTGCGCGGCGTGAAACTCACCCAAGCGCAGAAACGCGATATTGTTGAAAGCGCCCTACGCAGCGCCGCCCTGTGGGATGATGTCCATGCCCGCCTCGGCGAGCGGGCCGATACATTATCGCTGGGACAGCAGCAACGCCTCTGCATTGCGCGGGCTCTCGCGCTTAAACCTGACATGCTGTTGATGGATGAACCGACAGCATCCGTTGACCCCGTGAGCGCCCGCACAATCGAAGCGCTGATGCGGGATTTGGGCAAAACCATTCCTGTCCTCACCGTGACGCATAATCTGGCGCAGGCCAAACGCGTCGCCGATTACGTCATGTTCCTCTGTGACGGACAACTCGTCGAAGCCGGCGCAAAAGATCACATGTTCTCCAAAAGCGCGTTGGAGAAAACGCAGACTTATTTATGCGAAGAATTTTGTGACTGTTAAATAGAAAAACTTTGAAGCGTTCAGAGTAGGTGAGTTAAGAAAAAGGAATCAAAATCGAATCGATTCGCAAACTCTAAAAAACGATTTGATGTGGATAAAGCTGTTTAAAAAGCGATATTTATCCATATATTGTGCATAAATTAAGCCACACTACTAAATATACTCCACTTTAGCGATTCCGCCGTTGACTCGTCAGTGACCAATTAGTATCTTTTGATAATATAAATTGAGCCCCAGACCGGCAAGTCTGGAGCTCGGTTTGAAGCGCAAATTTGATAGTCACATTTGCCCGCGCTTCTAGGACATGTGCAAGGGATACTATTCCCGAGTTTCCAGAATATCAAGGGCAGATGTGTCGTTTTTGGTTTAAAATGGAGTAATCCCATGGCCAAACGACGTAGTAGCGACAGTATGTCCTCACTTGCGTCACGTGTTTTGTCAGGTTCGAAAAAACCTACAGACCGTGACGTACGGCGACTTGCTGCATCAGTGCTATCGCAAGATGAACACAAGGGTAAACGCAAGTGACGCCCTCACAATTGCGTTCACGCTTGCGTATGCATCAGATGAAGCTACGCCAGTCACAAAACCGTCTTAACAGTAGTGTTAGACGTCTTGAGCGGGAGCAGCGCTTAGCGCTCCAGCGATTGAAAAATCTGCGTTAATTAACGCGATAAGCGGCTTCGCCGCTTATCACTTAATATGAGACTGCATAATCCAACATATGAAACAGTCTCATCCCTTGTTGAAGAGATTGGTTCTTATAAAAATCTTTCTAGGTTTTAGCTAGATTAGCATTTCAATTCTCAAAGCCTTACACACTTCGCAAACGTTTGCGATTGGCTATTTCCATATCAAAAAACCCCCGCATGAGATAGCTCACGCGGGGTCGCAAAGCGCAATCCGTGGGGGAGGATTATAGGGCGCTCAGCTTACCTTCGGCTTTTGCCAGAAGGTAATAAAAGGTTGGGCGCTTCTTCATGCGGTCCGCTTTCATAGCCTCGCAGATTGAAACAACTTTCGCGTCTAAAATTTCAGTTGTGCCGGTGACGCCAAGCTTTTTCACAAGCCAGCTATCACGTACGGTGTCGCGTTCTTTATCGTCTGTGCAAGCCACGAATTTTCCGTCTTGGCTGTGTAGGGCGATACCCAAATGCGTCACGATCGCTTTGATATGAGCTTCGGAAACATCGGCGTCATAGCGGCGCGCATCTTCGAGATAGGCAATATGCGCTGCAGGCGCTTCTGTTTTCACAGTCGCTTTAGGCGCAGCTTTTTTGGCTACAGTTTTCTTTTTTGCAGCGGGTTTCTTTGTCGCCTTTTTGCTCATTTTTTTAAGCTTGGCTTCAAGCTCCGCAACTTCGGCTTCCATGCGCTCAACTTTGCTTGTCGGCAAAAGTGTTTTGGGCAAGATATTTTTGACTTTATCACCCGCATCAATGACGGCGCCTTTAGCATCCAAAAGCGTATCTGTCGCTTCGGCCTTAGCTTTACCAAATAGCTTAATACCCTCGGCTTCGACCTCTTCGCCTTTGACAACAAGTGTTTCAAAGAAAGCTTTGCGGGCCGTGCGGATTTTGCTGACACGCTCAGATGCGCGTTCATAAGCAAATGCATGAAGGCCAACATAGGCCAAAGCAGATTTACGGGCGGCGGCGCGTGTGGTTTGGACTGTATCCATTGCGCGCGATGTTAAAGTTGTGGTGCTCATCAGAGGCTCCATCATTAAGGTTAATTGATGATGGTTGATTAGAGCGATGAATTAGAAAGCTCGCCCTAATAAAAAACCCGCCCTGAGTGAAGAGAGCGGGTTTTAAATCAAGTCTGTAAAAAGAGGACCGAAATATTAAATTTCGGCGCAACGCCAAAATTGTCCACTGGACAATTTTAATAAGGCTTATGCGTCAGCAGGCTTCTCTTCAGCAGCAGGGGCGTCTTCGGCTGGAGCTTCAGCAGCAGGAGCCTCTTCGGCTGGCGCTTCAGCAGCTTCTTTTGCCGCAGCTTCAGCCGCTTTTTTGGCTTCTTTAGCCGCTTCTTTAGCTTCAGCTTCGGCTTCTTTGCGCGCGATTTCTTTTTCTTCACGCTCTTTGATGAGCTCTAGAGCTTTGGCGCCTGGCTTACCTTTGATTGGGTTATTGCCGGCTTTCCATTCCCATAGACCGACGCCGCCGAGGAAACGCGCGACGCGCTCTGTTGGGCGTGCGCCTTTGGCGAGCCAAGCTTTGGCTTTTTCGGCGTCGATGATGACGCGGTTTTCGTCGTCTTTGGCCAAAAGCGGGTTGTATGATCCCACGCGGTCAATATAGCGGCCATCACGCGGCGCGCGCGCATCAGCAATTACGATGCGGTAGTAAGGACGTTTTTTAGCGCCGTGACGGGCCAGTCTCATTTTAAGTGCCATTGGAGTTTTCCTTTTTAATGGTATTCTAGATTAAAGTATGTCGTTATTTCTTTTTGCCAAATGGAGAGCCAAGGCCGGGCAATCCGCCGCCGCCTAATCCGGGGAGTTTACCCCCGCCCAAACCGGGAAGCTTTGCGCCGCCCAATTGCTTTTCCATATCTTTGAGCATTTGCGGATCAATCTTGGACGGATCAGGCATACCGCCCGGCATTCCGCCGCCCATACCGCCAAGCGCATTCATCATGCCCTTCATGCCGCCCTTGCCCATCTTCTTCATCATGTCCGACATTTGGCGGTGCATTTTCAAAAGCTTGTTCACGTCCTGCACGCTCATGCCGGAGCCTGCGGCGATGCGCTTTTTGCGGCTGGCTTTAAGAAGCGCCGGGTTCTCGCGTTCTTTGGGCGTCATAGAGCGGATAATCGCGCGTTGACGGGCAAGGAGTTTGTCATCGATGCCGCCGGCCGCGTCCATTTGCTTTTTCATTTTACCCATGCCGGGCATTAATTTCATCAGACCGCCCATGCCGCCCATTTTTTGCATCTGACCCAGCTGCTTTTCGAGGTCACCCAAGTCAAATACGCCCTTGCGCATTTTCTTGGCCATGCGCTCTGTCTCGGCTTGGTCAATGACCTCAGCCGCGCGCTCAACAAGGCTAACCACATCGCCTTGGCCCAAAATTCGGCCCGCAAGGCGCTCGGCATTAAAAGCTTCGAGCCCGTCCAGTTTCTCGCCCGTACCGAGAAATTTAATCGGCAGGCCCGTGACTGCGCGCATCGATAATGCTGCGCCGCCGCGGCCATCCCCGTCAACGCGCGTCAGAACAAGACCTGTTAGCGGCAGGCGAGAATGAAAGCGCTCCGCCGTTTCAACTGCGTCTTGCCCCGTCAGAGCATCGGCCACCAATAATGTTTCAATCGGATTTGTTGCAGCGACAATATTGGCCGCCTCGTCCATCAGATCATCATCAAGCGTCGTGCGGCCAGCCGTATCAAGGAAGACCACATCATGGCCTTGAAGTTTACCGGCCTCAACCGCGCGTTTGGCAATCGTGACCGCGTCTTGACCTTTGACAATCGGCAGGAAATCAACGCCCGCTTGCTCGGCCAGCATACCCAGCTGCTCCATCGCGGCGGGGCGGCGCGTATCGAGCGACGCCAGCAATACTTTTTTCTTCTGTTTGTCTTTGAGGAACTTAGCGAGCTTACCCGTCGTGGTCGTCTTACCAGAGCCCTGTAGACCCGCCATCATGATTATGGCTGGCGGACGCACGGCCAGATTAAGCTGCGAGCTTAGAATTTCTGTATTGGACGGGCCGTTGTCATCCTCGCCCTTACTCAGATCACCGCCCAGCATATCGACCAATGCGTCATGGACGATTTTGACAACTTGCTGTCCGGGCTTGATGGACTTGATGACTTTTTCGCCGACCGCTTCGGCTTTGACGCGGCCTACAAATTGTTTGACGACAGGCAGCGCAACATCAGCCTCGAGCAAAGCAATACGGATTTCGCGCATGGCCGCAGCCACGTCTTTTTCAGACAGCGCGCCTTTGCCGGTTAACCCGTCAAATACATTACCAAGCTTATCACCTAAGGCTTCAAACAAATCTTACATTCCTATCCATCAAACTCACAAAGCACAGCAGCTCCGGTGGACATATAATGTCGACCCGAGGACCCCGCCTGCATCGTTCCAAAAGTGGATGTCGCACAGGTCAGAGCGCAAAGCTGTGTTTGCGCGAAGAGAGGGGCGTATAGACATCGCAGCGCGAAGCGTCAATAGCCCCCTGCTCTAATTAGGACCTGTCAATATTGCGCGATTTTAATGCGCCTCAAGCCGCATTAGCGGGTTGAACTCACGGTTAATGCGGCTAGGTTAGAGGCGTAAATTATTACGGCAACACAGCAAAGGAATGCCCGATGGAACGAGCTGGTTCATATGATTACAAACAGCTGATTGAGTCTGGCGAAATCGGCCTCTTTGGCGAAGGCAATGCAAAGCTGCCCCTGCCGCCGATGTTAATGTTTGATCGTATCACACACATTAGCGAAACAGACGGCGAGCATGGCAAAGGCTCTGTCATTGCAGAGCTCGATATCAAACCTGATCTTTGGTTCTTTGATTGTCATTTTCGCGGTGACCCCGTTATGCCGGGCTGCCTTGGCCTTGACGCCATGTGGCAGCTTGTTGGTTTCTTCCTCGGCTGGGGCGGGTCACCGGGCCGCGGCCGCGCGCTGGGCGTGGGCGAAGTCAAATTTACAGGCCAAGTCACACAAGACATTAAAAAAGTCACTTACCGCGTGGACCTCAAGCGCGTCATTCGACGCCGCCTCGTCATGGGGATTGGCGACGCGACAATGGAAGCGGATGGCGAGATCATTTACCGCGCCAAAGATTTGCGCGTTGGCTTGTTCCAATCCACGGATAAATAGAATAAATTAAGGAGAGCGCTATGCGCCGAGTGGTCGTTACCGGATTGGGCATCGTGTCCTGTATTGGAGACAATGCCAAAGAAGTATCCGAGAGCCTGAAAGCAGGCAAAAGCGGAATTAGCTTTTCTCAAATCCATCACGATATGGGCTTTAAGAGCCAAGTCTTTGGCCAGCCCAAGGTCAATCCAAAGGACCACATCCATAAACGCTCTATGCGCTTCATGACCGACACGGCGGGTTGGGCCGCAGTTGCGCTGACTGAGGCAATTGAGGATTCGGGCCTGACCGAAGAGCAAACCTCTCACCCGCGCACGGGCATCATCGCCGGTTCCGGCGGCCCGAGCACGATTGAGCTTTTGCGCGCGACAGATGTGGCCCGCGACAAAGGCGTGCGCCGCATCGGCCCGTTCTCGGTCCCCAAAGCGATGAGCTCGACCGTCTCAGCTACGCTGGCGACACATTTCAAAATCAAAGGCGTGAACTTTTCAATCACCTCGGCCTGCACCACGTCGCTACATTGTATCGGCGCCGCAACAGAGCAAATTCAATGGGGTAAGCAGGACATCATGTTTGCCGGCGGCGGCGAAGAGCTTGAATGGCCTATGTCATCATTGTTTGACGCCATGGGCGCAATGAGCAGCAAATATAATGACGCGCCGTCAACGGCGAGCCGCGGCTTTGACGCGAACCGTGATGGTTTTGTTATCGCAGGCGGCGCGGGTATGCTCGTGCTCGAAGAATATGAGCACGCCAAAGCGCGCGGCGCGAAAATCTACGCCGAAGTCACAGGCTACGCCGCCACATCAGACGGCTATGATATGGTCGCGCCCAGCGGCGAAGGCGCAGAGCGCGCCATGACGCTGGCCCTGAAAGATGCGGGCCACGGCGTCACATATATTAACCCGCACATGACCAGCACGCCTGTTGGCGACGTCACAGAGAGCCAAGCGATCTTCCGCGTCTTTGGTGATGATCGCCCGCATATCAGCGCCACAAAATCCATGACCGGCCACAGCCTCGGCGCGGCAGGCGCGCAAGAAGCGATCTATAGCCTGCTGATGATGGATGGCGGCTTCGTTGCCCCGTCGATTAATATCGAAACACTTGATCCCGAATTGCCGGATATCAATATCGCGCAAGAGACCCGCGACGTGGATATCAAAGCCTTTATGTCAAATAGCTTCGGCTTTGGCGGCACAAATGGCTCTGTGATTATGAAGAAGATTTAGAGGGCGGCAACGCCTCTCCTTCTCCCCGCCCATCATCCCGCCGGAGGGCGGGACCCAGATGTGCGATGTTGCAAAACCGCTTTAGCTGTTTTTATAATACGCCATGTTCTTCGTTTACATGATGGCAAGCCAGCGGAACGGCACGATTTATATCGGCCAGACCGCTGAACTCACTTTACGTGTTGAGCAGCATAAGAGCGGAGAGTTTGCGGGGTTTGCCAAAGATTATTGCTGTCATCATCTGGTTTGGTTTGAAGTGCATGAAACCCGGGAGAGCGCTTTTAAACGGGAGCGGCAAATGAAAAATTGGGATCGCAGCTGGAAGATCAGGCGAATTGAAGACCGCAATCTGGAGTGGCGCGATCTTTATGTTGGTTTGATGCTGGATGATTTATCCGACCCAAAACGGCAATTTCCTTCTGATAAACCTTTGCGGTTGGGACGTCCGCCGCATTCAAACTAAGACCTCGCCTGCTGATATAGTGCCTATCTGGGTCCCGCCCTCCGGCGGGATGATGGAAGAGAAGGTGGTATTTCCACAGCTAACTCCATAAACAAACGCAGTTTTTCAACTACATAAAACTATTTTCATTAAATACATCCCCGCCTCCCCATTCACCCCTATATTCCAAATTGTTCTTTTGGACGGGACGAGTGAGACGTTTCTCTATCGCCAAGAGACGGTGTTGGATCTGCGCTGATGTGAGGTAACGGCTTACGTCATCAGGTTTGGGACTAGGACCCCGCGTTGGGACTTAGGACTTAGTGTGGTGCTCATGCCCCGACAGGGGAGGGCCGCGAGACATCGCTGCGGGGCGTTTGCTTCGTAAACATAATTACCATTTGGCAGCCATCGGAGTTGCCGCCCCGCAGGCATCCTGCCTGTCCAAACGTCTGTAAGGACGCATGCGCGAGCGTTTAGCGAGCGTGTAGGTTTGGACGCTCTGGGTAACACGTCGTTAAACCGGCAGTGCATAATGGCGCTTGGGCAATACACGCAGGCCGCGGTCATCTATCCGATTAATCGCCCCCGCGATTAACGGGCCCCTAACGGGAAAGATGACCAACTCGATGCGTCATCGCACAATGGCGCTTGGCCGCAGATGTCATTGCTGTGTCACTATGATGGTCGCCATGCCGTAGGATGCGCATAGACATAAAGGAAAACGACTTATGACTGACCGATTTGAACGTCACCGCCAAGCTTGGACGGATGATGAAATCAGAAAACTCCATATGATGGCCACCAAGGGCATGAGTTTGCGGGCGATCGCCACGTCGCTCACGCGCTCCGAGGAATCAACCAAGAAACGCGCCAAGCAAGATAAGCTTAAGATTCAAAAGCTGCGCTGATGGCGCGGGCGGGTTAGCTCATTCCTAAATCATCGAGACAGGCATCATAATCGGCGAGCAGCATTTTGGCGCGCAGATCGATTGAGGCGCGCGCTTCGGGGTCGTTGAAAATTGTGCTGCGTTTTTCCTGTAGTGATTTCAGGCATAAATCGGCGAGGCGGTCGGGGGACATACCATTATCTACGAGGCCCTTGGTCATATTATAAAGGTTTGTCGCCGTTTTGGACGGGGCTTTTTCGCTCCCATCTTTGGCGGTGGGGCGATTGGCGGCGGCGTTGTAAATATTGGTTTTGACCCATGTCGGGCACAGCGCGGTGACATTAATATTTTCGGGTGCAAGCTCTTGGCGCAGGCTTTCGCTATAGCCAACAACCGCGAATTTCGTCGCGTGATAAGGGGCCATTCCCGGCATGGTAAAATGCCCGGCCATCGAAGCCACATTGAGGATATGTCCGCCTTCGCCGTGACTGCGGATAAGCGGCGTGAAAATCTCGACGCCGTAAACCACGCCCATAAGGTTAATATCGACGATCCACTGCCAGTCTTTGAGCGCGATTTTGCCGGGCTTTCCGGCAAGGCCAACGCCGGCATTATTGACGACAATATGCGCTTTGCCGAAAGCCGCGATGGTGGCATCGGCGGCGGCTTGGACATCGTCGGGTTTGGCCACATCGCAAACAATGCTCGCAAGACGGCCCCCGCCGCCAAGCGCGGCTTTGGCCGCCTCCAGCGCGTCTGCGTTGATGTCGCCCATCATGACATTTGCGCCGGCCTCGTGAAATTTCTGGGTCAGGGCAAAGCCTATGCCGCCCGCCGCGCCGGTGACGAATGCCGTTTTGTTTTTAAAGTCTGTCATGATGTCTCTCTCTTATATTATTCTGTCTGTGCCACGCGGCGTAAATATTCGCCATACCCACTTTTTTCTAACGGCTCTGCACGTTTGATTAAGTCGGCGGAACTGATTAGCCCCGCGCGATATGCGGCGACCTCGGGTGCGCCGATGCGAATGCCTTGGCGCTCTTCGAGGACCGCGACAAATTGCGAGGCCGCGAGCAGGCTGCGATGGGTTCCCGTGTCCAGCCATGTTGACGAAGTCGACAGGCGCTCGACGGTTAAATCCCCGCGTTGCATATAGAGGCGGTTGAGGTCAGTGATTTCTAATTCACCGCGATCTGACGGAGTAAGAGACGCGGCCATATCGGGCGCATCGCCGTCATAGAAATATAGGCCTGTCACGGCATAATTGGACTTCGGATGATCGGGCTTTTCCTCAAGGCTATTGGCCATGCCACTGCCATCAAATCCAACCACGCCGTAGCGCGCAGGGTTACGCACGGGATACCCAAATATCGTCGCCCCGGATTTCCGCGCATTTGCCTGCGCCATGCGCGCTGACAGTTCATCGCCAAAGAATAGATTATCACCAAGAATAAGCGCGCTCGGCGCGCCGTCCAGAAATTCGCGTGCAATAATTAAAGCCTGCGCGAGGCCATCAGGTGAAGGCTGAACGGCGTAGCGAAGGTTTAAGCCCAGCTGTGATCCATCCCCAAGGAGATGCTCAAATGCGGCCTGGTCATGCGGCGTCGTGATAATCAAAATGTCCTGAATACCCGCCTCAATAAGAGTCGTCAGCGGATAATAAATCATCGGCTTGTCAAACACAGGCATAAGCTGTTTGGAGACAGAAATCGTCGACGGGTGCAAACGCGATCCTGTCCCGCCCGCCAGTATGATGCCTTTACGCATTGCGGTCTCGGCGCTTTAATAATTCCATCTGATAGATGATGCGGTCTTTCAGCCCCACGCGCCAATCCGGCATTTGAATGCCAAATGTCTTTTCAAAGTGCTGCATGTCTAAGGCGCTATATGCGGGGCGCTTCGCCGCCGCTCCATATTCGCGTGACGTTGTTCCAGTCACGGCAGCTCCCGCGTTTTCGGCAAGACCAAGCTCTGCTAATATCGCCTCAGCCAGTGCTTTCCAACTCACAGCATCACCCGAGCCCGTAAGGTGATAAATGCCCCTCGCGCCTTTTGTTAATGCGTGATCTGCAACGTGCAATATTGCTGCGCCTAAATGATCCGCATAGGTTGGCCGCATGATTTGATCATCTACTACACGAACAGTTTTTCCATCAGCAAATATTTGCTCCATCGCGCCGACGAAGTTTCCATATCTTGCGCCAAAGACGCTACTGGTCCGAATAATAATAGCATCAGGACAAGCTTCTAAAACGGCTGTCTCGCTATCTGCCTTGGTTTGTCCGTAGACATTGAGCGGATTAACGGGAGCATCAGTTTTATAGGGCGTGTTCACCGCACCATCAAAAACATAATCCGTAGAAACATGGATAAATGGAACGCCGCGATCATTACACTCCCGAGCAATAATTGCTGGTGATTGACAATTTATTTTATAGGCGAGCTCTGGCTCTTCTTCAGCGCGATCAACATGCGTGTAGGCCGCTGCATTTATCACGATATCTGTATCCATATGCGCGGCCATGGCAGATTTAAGCTGGGCGGGCGGCATCGCTAAATCAATCGCGCTGCGGCCTGCAAAATTTAGTGATCCACGGGCTGGACGCACCGACTTCGACCAAGCACTGCACTGATCGATAGAGATATCACGCAGGGCCGTTGCCAATTGACCGTTTTGTCCAATGATAAGCGCTTTCATTTTAATCCTAATCTTTTTCCGTCAAAGCCGTCTGTCCACCAGTCTCTATTATTAAGATACCAGTCAATCGTTATTATAAGACCATCATTCAATTTCATCTTTGGCGTCCAGCCCAAATCGGACTCTATTTTCGAAATATTCATTGCGTAGCGGCGATCATGGCCGGGGCGGTCTGTGACAAATGAAATTAAATCTGCATGGGGCGCGCCGCCTAAGCGGTCATCCAAAACCGCGCAGATTTTTTTGACCAAGTCCAAATTAGTTAGCTCTGCATTTCCGCCAATATTATAACTCTCGCCCATAACGCCTTTA
>CALLBH010000146.1 GCA_938001945.1 uncultured Robiginitomaculum sp. | reverse complement strand
AATGCCAGCTTAACGCTACTGCAGGCCAAGCGATGGGACATCCCTTTGCCATTAGCGGCGCCGCGGCCGGAGCCCCGCAAAGCTATGATAGCCGCGTGATTGCCGCCGGAACGCGCACAACGCGTATCGGTCAACCCGCCGCCGCTGCGCCGGCCCCGCAGCCGCGTGTTATTCGTCAAGCGGTTCGCCGTCCTATGCCTGTTCAGCAACGCCCTCTCATGCGCCCCGCGCCGCAAGCCGCGCCTCAGCTTCAAAGGGCCGCCGCGCCGCGCATTCAGACTCCGAGACCTGTCGTAAGACACCGCCAACTCGCGCCAAGACCCGAACTGCAAGCCCCTGCGCAGATCACGCCTCAGGTTCCTGCGACAGCTCCAACTGCAAGTTTATCTCTAACGGAGCAGCAAAATCTGCAGCGTAGAGCACAAAGCCCGCAGCGCTCGCCTCAAGCACCTGCCGCCGCCCCGCGCGCGATTCCAGCGCCGGCACCAAGACCTATTCAAGCCAGAGCGCCGCAATATAAATCTGCCCCGCTATCGCAGCAGCGCCCCGTCCCTGCGCCAATTCCGGCTGGCGGCTTTGCCCCGCTTCCCATTCAAGACCAAGCGAATGCGCCCGCAATGGATCGTCTTTATGGCTCGCTCTATGATGACGCTGGGCCGAAACAAATGAAAATGCCGCTCTATAGCGAGCGGCCAGCTGATGACCTTGATGCGCCCGTTGTCACGACGATTCCTGCACCGACGACGCCTGTGATGGTCGATAGCCTGCCCATGGCAGGTGGCCCGCTTTAAATTAAGCTAGCGGCGAATTTTCGTCACCATCTTGCCTGCGCCCAGCAAAACGAGCCGGAACCACGCAAAGACGACGAAGACCACAAAGGTTATGGTCAGCGCATTAAGCAGCGCATTGGCTGTGGTGTCGACGTTTTGACCCGCGAGCTTTAACGTCGCCTGCGCGCCCGACATGGCCGTAATCATCGCCAAGAATGCCCAAAAGCCGACCCAATAGAAGTTGAATAGCCCATCTTTGCGCGGAAACCGCGTCACAGGCCACCAAAAGACCATTCCAAAGACGACCGTAATCACAAACATCACACTAACCGACATCACTTGCGGGGTAAGAATTTGCTCAAACATGGGACGGTCTTTCAGTTGGGGGCGTCTATGCACACTCCCTTTCAAGTCCCGCGCCAAGTTGCGGCGATTATGGCAAATAATAGTAAATCGTCATCCTATGGCTTGACCAGAAGATCCATTCTTCAACGCACAGAGTTAAATCCCGAAACAGCGGCGGCTCCCGCCCCCATCGACCTTGCTGCGTTCGGCCACTTCCCTCGCAAGCGGGAGAAGGTTGATCTTTCTAGGTACAGAAACCTTCCCTTGTTTACGGGGGAAGTGGCCCGCCATAGCCGTCAGGCGACGGCGGGGTCGATGGGGGCTTACCCAGTTGTTGCAGCCTAACTCCGCTCTTTCGTCTTTAAAAACTTCAAGTCAGGATTCTTCTCTTGCGCGTAGCCTACATCCCACGCCGATTTTGCGAGCAATACAGGCGCGTCGTCTAGATCTTTGGCGATTGCGCCTTGGTTTTTGGCCACGAAAGCGTCGACTACGTCACGCTCTCCGCTCACCCATCTGGCGATGGAATACATGGCGCTCTCAAAGACAACTTCGAGATTATATTCGGTTTTAATGCGCTCAGCCATCACGTCGATTTGCAGGCTTCCGACGGCGCCGACGATCATGTCACTGCCCATGGACGGTCGGAAGAGCTGCGTGACGCCCTCTTCGGCGAGGCTCTCGAGCGCTTTGCGTAAATGCTTGGCTTTGAGCGGATCAAGCGGACGCGCGCGGCGCAGGATTTCGGGGGCAAAGTTTGGAATGCCCGCAAAGCGCAATTTCCCGCTCTCCGAGAGGCTATCGCCGACCCGAAGCGCGCCGTGGTTCGGCACGCCAATGACATCGCCCGCATAGGCATTATCGGCCAGCTCGCGGTCTTGAGCAAAGAACAGGATCGGGTTGTGAACCGAAATGGTTTTATTCTCGGCCGTTTTCAGCTTCATGCCCCGTTTAAACTCGCCCGAGGACAGGCGCACAAAGGCAACGCGGTCACGATGGTTAGGGTCCATATTGGCTTGCACTTTAAAAACAAAACCCGCGACCTCTTTGCTCTGCGGGAGGATTTCAACATCCGCCCCGTTTTTCTTGGCCGTCTCGGGCTGAGGCCCCGGGATGAATTCGGCCAGCGCGTCGATGAGCTGCGTAATTCCAAATTTACGCAAAGCCGAGCCGAAATAAACGGGCGTCATATCGCCCTCTAAAAATGCCTCAACTTTGAAGTCGGCATATTCTTTGGCGAGCTCTGCCTCTTCGATGACTTCGTCAACAAGCTGGCTATCCAGTCCCGCCGCCGCGAGCGCCTCGGACGTAAAGGGAATAGCATCTGGCTGTTTATCGGCATTTGCCGAGAACGGATAAAATTCATCCGTGCGCAAATCGGCCATGCCGCCAAAACGGCGGCCCGATCCTGCGGGCCACTGCATGGGCACCACGTCAAGCTGAAGCTTATCTTCGACCTCAGACAGCGTATCAAAGGGATCAACGGCGTCACGGTCAAATTTATTAATGAAGGTGACAATCGGAATATTGCGCATGCGGCACACTTCGAACAGCTTTAGCGTCTGCGGTTCGATGCCTTTGGCCGCATCCAGCACCATAATCGCGCTGTCAGCAGCGGTCAGCGTGCGGTAGGTATCTTCGGAAAAGTCTTCGTGGCCCGGCGTATCCAGCAGGTTAAAGGTAAGGCCCTTATGCTCGAATGTCATCACGGATGAGGACACGGAAATCCCGCGCTCTTGTTCGATCTTCATCCAGTCCGACTGCGTCCTGCGCGCCTCGCCGCGCGCCGCAACCCGCCCCGCTTGGTGGATCGCGCCCGCCGAGAGCAGCATTGTTTCAGTGAGCGTCGTCTTACCCGCATCAGGATGAGAAATAATCGCGAAAACGCGGCGCAATGTAGAAGGATGGTTTGTCATGGGCGTGTCATAGCGCAAGGCGAATTTGGCGCAAGTGGTACGGTGCGGTTTTGGGATATATCCTTGATTACAGAGTGTTGGCGTCAACATCCGATAACATGTTGTCCGTCATCCTCTGGCTTGACCAGAGGATCCATTTTGAAACATCGCGCATGCTTCGTGGTCTGTTAAACTGCTGTTTCATCACATATTTTTAGAATCTGAGTTCAAATGCGCGATGGATCCTCGTGTCGAGCACGAGGATG
>CALLBH010000145.1 GCA_938001945.1 uncultured Robiginitomaculum sp. | reverse complement strand
TAAAAGACCAACTTGGCGAGATCGACCCTGAGATCAAATTGATGGAAGCCGATATTGAGCGCAAAGTTGAGCGCCTCTCCAAAGAACGTGAACGTATGGGCGCAGTGAACCTACGCGCCGATGAAGAAGCCGAAGAGCAAGAAGCCCGCCTCGTCGCCATGAGCGAAGAACGCGCGGATTTGATCGCGGCCATTGCGCGCCTGCGTGAAGGTATTGATGAATTAAACACCGAAGGGCGACAGCGCCTGCTCGCGGCTTTTGATACTGTGAACTCCCATTTCGGGCGTTTATTTACAACGCTCTTTGGCGGCGGACACGCTAGCCTTGCGCTCACCGAATCTGATGATCCGCTCCAAGCCGGCCTTGAAGTTATGGTCAGCCCGCCGGGTAAAAAACTGGGCTCCATGAGCCTGATGAGCGGCGGTGAGCAAGCCCTAACGGCGACGGCGCTTATCTTTGCGGTATTTATGAGCAATCCAGCGCCGATCTGCGTGCTCGACGAAGTCGATGCCCCGCTCGATGACGCCAATGTAGACCGGTATTGCAACCTGCTTGATGAGATGACGAAGGCCACGAATACACGCTTCATTACCATCACCCATAACCCGGTCACGATGGCGCGTATGGACCGCCTCTTTGGCGTAACCATGGCTGAAAAAGGCGTCTCGACGCTAATCAGTGTTGATCTAAACAGCGCTGAACTTCTGGTCGCGGCAGAGTAAGCTACTTCATATCTTTGCAAATTTTACGTCCCGTCGGGCATAGCCCCGGCACGAATTCATCTGCCTTCTCCGAGAAGGCCATATAATTGACGGGTTGACCGCTATGCGCGGATAAAAAGGTTTCGACAGGCAAATCCAAGCGCTCAATCTGCTGCTTTAAGCTAACGCCGTTTCGCCCGACATAGGAGAGCTCATTTAAAAACTGATTGCTGTAATGATCGGCCTGAAAAACCACTTTAGCCTTTGGGATTGATGTTATCGCGTAATCTAAGACATGGGCTGTATCGACGATATCAATCTGGACGGGGCCAATCATTTTTCGTGTCTCCGTAACAATCACTAACTGATCATCACGGGGAGGTGTGTCCAATTGCCTTGTCCAATCCAGCCAAACCGTAAATCAGAAATGATGGAGATGGTTTTCATCTTTTCAAACTTTTTGCCGCCATAAGCCTCAATGACATGGTCAACGATCTCATCGGCGCTATCCTGCGCGGTGCTCGGCGTTGATAAAAATAGGCCCGTTGCGAGTAGCGAAGGCAGTACATAACGTAAATTTGGCATAATCGTCCCCTTTGCGAGGATTATGACTCATATTACGACAAATGTCTCATTACAAATGCGATAATATTTTGGAATTTGATCACAGCAAATGAAGGCAAAGAATCGCTTCGCATGTGACAGAATTGTCGCAGGGTAAAATTTGGGCCGAATTTTGTTTATTTTCAATCGCTTAGCCAAGCAGCACACTGTGTTGACTTCACATGACCTAATGGATAGGTTCCGCGCGAATTTGCGGGGGTGTTTTTCCCGTGATGACGCATTGAGTAAAACGCACATTTCAATGGATTGCTTCGATTTCAAAACCGCCTTCAGACCTCTCTGATTTAGAGCAGCGTGTAAACGCCGCAAAAGTCAAACATAGTCCGAAAGAGCCGGAAAATACCGATGGCAGAATGTTGGGCATGGCGTGGCGACTTAGTACGGAATTGATCGTATCGGTTTTGGTCGGTACGGGACTTGGATACGGGCTTGATAAATTATTGGGCACGAATCCGTGGATATTACTTGTCGGCATGGGCTTTGGCTTTGCCGCCGGAATAAAAAGCGTGCTACGCACAGCGGAGAGAATGGACGCAGAATCTGCTGATATTCCGCTGGGCGAAGACATTGGCTTTGATGATGAAGATTAAACGCTGAGTTTTCAGCGGTAAAAACAAAGGAGCGGGCCGTGGCAAACGACCCTATGAATCAGTTTAAGATCGAAACGATCGTTCCCCTGCCCCCAGTTGCGGGCGTGGACATCTCATTTACGAACTCCGCACTTTATATGGTGATCGGCATTGCATTGGTTATTGGCTTCTTCATGTTGACAATGAAGCGCCAACTCGTTCCGGGCCGTATGCAGTCTCTTGGTGAAATGAGTTACGAATTTATCGCCGATATGGTCAGAGATACAACTGGCCCCGAAGCAATGAAATTCTTCCCTTTTGTATTCTGTCTGTTTTTCTTCATTTTGTTTGCCAATCTCGTTGGCATGTTCCCTTACGCCTTCACGACGACATCACATGTCGCGGTCACAGCCGCCATGGCAATCTTTACGATCCTGATCGTTATTGTTGCTGGTCTTTGGAAAAACGGATTCAAATGGTTCAAGATTTTCGCGCCGAGCGGACTTCCTTTGCCAATGTACGCTTTGATTATACCAATTGAAATTATCTCATTTCTTTCTCGCCCTATTACGCTGGCTGTGCGTTTATTCGCAAACATGACCGCAGGTCACGTTATGCTTAAACTCTTCGCCATCTTCGCGGCCTTCTTGGTCGCTAAAGGCGGAGCCGTTGCCGGCCTCGCGATCTTGCCTGTCCTGGGCACTGTCGCGCTCGTCGCACTCGAATTCCTGGTCGCTGGCTTGCAAGCCTTCGTATTTGCAATCCTGACCTGCGTTTACCTCAATGACGTTTATCACGTCGATCACTAATCTTATTCCATTCATTTAGGAGAACTATCATGGAAGCAGAAGCCGCAAGATATATTGGCGCCGGACTAGCCGGAACAGCACTTGTTGGAGCCGGTATTGGTATTGGTTCAATCTTTGCTAACTACTTGGCTGGTGCACTTCGCAACCCATCCGCCGCTGCGTCACAACGCACAAACCTGCTGCTCGGCTTTGCGCTTTGCGAAGCGACAGGCCTGTTTGGTTTCGTTTTGGCGATGATCATCCTGTTCGCATAAACACCGCGAATTAAGGGAGCCTGTTATGGCTGAAAAAGCAACTGGATATGATGCGGCCGAGGCCGCATCGGGCGGCCTGCCACAACTCGACATCTCCACATGGGGAGGTCAGATTTTCTGGTTGGTTGTTACTTTTGCCATTCTCTATTTTGCTTTGTCCCGTTTTATCCTGCCCCGTCTCGGATCAGGACTAACGGAGCGCAGCGACCGTATTGCGGATGATCTTGATGCGGCCTCGCGCATGCAACAAGATGCCGAAGCCGCTGAAGCGCAATATCAGAGCAGCCTCGCGGATGCCCGCGCCAAGGCGCACAAAATCAACGCAACGACCAAATCATCGGTCGATGCAGAGATTGCATCTGAGGTTGAAGCGGCTGAGGCCGAATTTACGCGCCAATCCAGCGCAGCAGAGGCGCGGATCGCTAAAATCCGTTCCGAAGCACTTCGTAATATTGACGACATCGCTGCGGATACAGCCAGTGAGATTGTCAGCAAATTAAGCGGAATGAAAGTCACAGCTGCCCGCGCGAAAACCGCAGTTAGCAAAGCTTAGGACGACGTTATGTTAATTATGGCCGCAGCCGAAGGCACAGCCTTTTACCTCGACTCCCGCTTTTGGGTTCTTGTCCCGCTTATTTTGTTCTTTGCCCTGATCATCTGGAAAGGTGTCCATAAATCTATGGGCGCGGCCTTGGATGCCCGAGCAGAGACAATCCGCGGTGAACTCGATGAAGCCCGCCGCCTGCGCGAAGAGGCGCAAGCTTTGCTGGCCTCTTATCATCGCAAGCAAAAAGAAGCTGAAGAGCAAGCCGAAGACATAATTGCGCAAGCGCGCCGCGATGCCGAAGCTATGGCCGTGCAATCCCGCAGAGAGCTTTCTGAGCGCCTTGAGCGCCGCACACAGCTTGCCGAAGAAAAGATCGCCAATGCGGAAGTACAAGCGTTGACAGAGGTGCGCGCGCGCGCTGCTGATCTTGCGGTTCAAGCTGCTGAAAAGATCATGCGCGAAAATATGAGCGCGGCGAACCACAAATCACTTGTCGCCGATGGCATTAAGCAAATTGGTAAGGCGCTTAATTAAGGCCCTTAACAACCGCAATAAATCATAGATTTTTTCGAAGAGTGCTTTCATAACGAGAGCACTCTTTTTTGTGCCTTCGGCTTTGGATAATATGGTCTCTTCGCTAAATATCGCTCCGGTCAAACTGGTCAATATTCAAGCCCTTCGCGGGCTAGCGGCGTTAATGGTGGTCATCACGCATCTTCCAACAATGGAAGCCAAGCATGCGGGCGACGCGCTGCTGCCCATGAGCGTTATGCTGGGGATTAGCGGCGTTGATCTATTCTTTGTGATCTCGGGTTTCATCATGGTCTATGTGACATGGCAGAGCCAAAACAGCCTACGTAAGGCGGGCGAGTTTCTCTTTGCGCGCGCGACCCGTATATATCCCATCTATTGGATCGTCGCCCTCGCCGTGCTTCTGGCGTGGATTATAAAGCCAGGCATTCTAAGTTTTGACGCCGAGCAAACCAGCGTTATCAAATCCTTTGCGCTGTGGCCCCAAGACGGCTTTCCAATGCTCAAGGTCGCGTGGACACTCATTCACGAAATGTATTTCTACCTCGTTTTTACGCTTATTATTTTATTTGCGCATAAATGGCGGCTTCTGCTTCTGTCTCTTTGGATGGCCATTGTCATGGGGGGAAATGTGTTAGGCTGGTCGAGCATGAGTCCGGAAATGGCTTTGGTGCTTCACCCCCTCAGCATGGAATTCTTCATGGGCGCGGTAGCGGCGTGGCTGTTTTTATCGGGATATAAGTCTGGCGGCGCGGTTATGGTCACGCTTGGCGTGCTCGGGTGGCTTGCAGCGATTATTTATCTCGTGACGCTACC
>CALLBH010000144.1 GCA_938001945.1 uncultured Robiginitomaculum sp. | reverse complement strand
CTACGCCTATGCTCCGTTTAAAATCGAATATGCCGTTGACCGTTTTGCCATGGAAGTGAAACGCGAAATGGATGTGCTGGATAAGCAGCTCGCTAAAAATGAGTACATTGCGGGCGACGCGCTAACCATTGCCGATTTCGCAATCTATCCGTGGTACGGCGCAATGGCGCGCGGCATCCTTTACGATGCCAAAGAATTCTTGCAGGTTCACGAATATACCAATGTCGTGCGCTGGGCCGAACAACTTGCCAAGCGCCCCGCGTTCAAACGCGGGCAACTTGTGAACCGCACTTGGGACGACAAAGGCATTAAAGAACGCCACAGCGCCGCGGATTTAGACGCGAAACTCTAAGCCGTCTCCAGGCTTTCCAGTGTCAGCTCCCCATTGGTAAAGACGCAAATCTTGTCCGCAATCGCCATGGCTTTGCGGGCCAGTACTTCGGGATCATCTTCATAATCTTTAAGCGCGAGCGCGGCGGAATAGGCAAAATTTCCGCCTGAACCGATGGCGGTAATCCCGTCTTCGGGCTCCACCACATCGCCGTTCCCTGTCAGAACGTAAGTCTCTTTTTTATCCGCCACGATCATCATGGCTTGGAGCTGGCGTAGATATTTATCGGTGCGCCAATCTTTAGCGAGCTCAACGCAGGCCCGCGCGAGCTGTGTGGGATGGGCTTCTAATTTTGCCTCAAGGCGTTCCATCAAGGCAAAGGCATCGGCGGTCGCGCCCGCAAATCCGCAAATGACATTCCCGCCGGCGATGCGGCGCACTTTGCGCGCATTGCCTTTCATCACCGTATTTCCGGCGCTGACTTGACCATCGCCAATAACAACAACTTTGCCGCCGCGGCGCACGGATAAAATGGTTGTTCCGCGCCATTTGCTGGCATCGGCGTAATCATAAGGCTGCGTCATAGATATCTCCTGCTTAGCTTATAATTGGGCGCGGGCGGCGTATTTTCAAGGGTCGATATGTTGCAAGGCTAAACCTAAGCCGCTAAGCGGGCGGCATGAAAAACATAGCCATACTTGTCTCCCAAAATATGCTGCCCGGAAACGCGCAGACGCGCGATGATATCTTCGAGCTGGAAGATCAAATGCGTAAAATCACCCCCGCCTTCGCCGCGCGCGGAATGACAACGCACATCGTCCTGTGGAATGACTGCGCAGCCGCCGCAGATAAGTATGACGCCATGCTCCCGCTCTTCATCTGGGACTATTTCGAGACAGGGAACCTGCCTCTATTCATGGAGCAGATCGACGCGGCCGCGAAGAAAACAACAGTGCTGAACCCCGTCAATCTGCTGCGCTGGAACACTAATAAGCGCTATCTTACAGAGCTGGAAACCATGGGCGCGCCTGTTATTCCTGCGCGCATTGTTGATCTGGCCACGCCGGAGATTATCGAAACAGCCTGCGCTGATTTCGGCTGCGATAAACTCGTCATTAAACCGCTCGTGGGCGGCGGCGCGTGGCGGCAAGCGCTCTATACGGCCGGCCAGCCCATGCCAAGCGCAGATGAGCTTCCGCCCGCGGAGGCCATCTTGCAACCCTTCGTGCCAAGCGTGCTGACCGAAGGTGAATATTCCTTCCTCTATTTCGGCGGACAATTCTCCCATGCTGTCAACAAACGTCCCAAAGACGGCGACTATCGCATCCAGTCCATCTATGGCGGACGCGAACTCCCCTATGCACCGAGCGCCGATGAGCTTGCAGTCGCCCAAGAGATTCTCGGCTATATGGACGACATGCCCCTCTATGCCCGCGTCGACCTGCTACGCGGCGAAGACGGCGCGCTCAAACTCATTGAGCTGGAAATGGTTGAACCCTATTTATATATGAACTTCGCCGAGGGCGAAGACGGTGAGAACGCCGCCGCGCAGATGCTGGCAGAGACATTGAGCGCGCGGATTTAAATGCTGCATTGATTTAGTTTTGTATTTTCATTGTTAGACAAAATTATATGTGCTTAGATTTCTATTTAAGGGGGTAAATATGCGTGTATTAAAAAATTTAGTTGTGGCATCTGCACTAGCTTTCACTGTGAGTGGCTGTGCCAAAAAAACTGAAGAAGTAAAACCTTCAGTGCAAGTTGCACCAATTGTAACCCAACAATCTCTAATAAAAGGCCGATGGACTTTATCTTCTCCAGTTGTTGTCGTTGAAGATCAAGGTTCTATGAAAATTTTAGAGGCACGAGCAGATTATCTCTCAGACGGCACTACAACTGGTTATGCAGAAATGAAGCTAATCATTAAGGATTTGCCAGAAGATATGAGCACTTACTCTATGTCGAGCGACGGCGGCTGGGAAATTCTCGATGGAAAGTTGATCGAAAGAACGAATAAAATAAAAATTTTCCCCAAAAACAGCTCTAATCCTGGCGCTCTTGAAGTGGCCCGAGAAATTGAAAAACAAGCAAGTGATAGCCCAAAGTCAATGTACGATATAATTCAGTTAGATTCTAAAACGATGATTATAAAGGATGTAGATACTGGGATAATTATGGAATTTACGAAGAACTAACCCGCTTCGGTAAATCCTTAAACTCGCCGTCGCGTTTTTGCCCTTTGGCTTGCATCGCTTCCATCATTTCTGTTGGAATGAGCATGGACATGTTCCACATGGCGATATTATCGAGCGCGTCGGCGGTGCTATGGTCGCGGCCATAGGTGATGGCGCGTTTACAGCCATAGACGGCCAGCGGGGGGTTCTTGGCAATGGTGCGCGCGATCTCCATGACGCCGTCCATCATCGCGGCGTGGTCATCATAAACTGCATTATAAAGGCCATGCGTTTTGCATTCCTCGGCATGCATTTTGCGGCCCGTATAGGCAAGCTCGCGCACGACGCCTTCGGGAACGTGGTTGAGGATGCGCGGAAACGTCCCGACATCCGCGGTCATGCCGACAAGGATTTCATAAATCGTAATAAAACTATCGGCCGTGCCATAGCGCATATCGCAGGCCGTGATTAAATCGACGCCGCCGCCATAACAGCCGCCTTGGATTGCGGCCAAAACCGGAATGCGGCATTCCTCTAATGAGGACAGGCTGCGTTGCAGTTTCTTGGCGCCTTCGTAAAATTGCGGGCCATATTGCGGATGATTTTTATCGGTAATGGTCGACAGTCCGCCGCCAAACATGGCTAGATCAATACCCGCGCTAAAGACGGGGCCTTCGGAACTAATCACAATCACGCGGGCGCGCGAATTATCATCAATATCGGCGACAATTTGCGGGAGCTCGTCCCAAAACTCTTTGCTCATCGCATTGCGTTTTTCAGGACGCGAGAGAATAATATGCGCAATATTATCGGCAATCTCGACTTTGAAACATGTATGCGTCATGGGGCGCTCCTAGAGTGTAAATAGATAGCCTTTATCGGGGCCACTGTGACCATTTAACAGGTCTTTGTAATTTTCTAAAACGGCCTCAATACCCGTTTGTTTTTCAACCGTCAGCCACGCGTTGGCCGTGTCTAAGAACGGCATCCAGCGCGCGCCGAGATTTTTGGCAAAGCCCGCTTGACCCCAATCGCCGATGCGCTGCTTGGCGCGGTCGGGCGCAAAGAAAAACGCCGTCGGCGTATCCGTGCGTTTCGGCGGAGCCTTGGCGGCCTCTTGCCAATGGGAAATCCCGACGCGGCAAATATAAGTCAGGCGATCGCCGAAATGCGACTCCAAGTTTCGGATGACGCCCATATTGCCAGACATGTCGACCACGACAGTTTTCTTGGTTTTATCCATCGCCGCGATATCATCATAGCCAAAGACAGCATTGTAAAATCCGGTGCCTTCGACAAAGGCTTTGTTCCCGCCGGACGTCAAACCCACCACAGGTTTCTGACCACTCGCTTTGAGGCAATATGCCGTCCCCAGCGCCGTTTTGGATGAGGCCGATAAAAGCAGAACCTGCTCGGCGTCAAAGAACCCTTCATCGGTCAGAAAATCATCAATTAAAAAACTAGTTGTAAAAAGCGGGCGCAGAACAGGCTGTAGATCAGTGTGCGCGCCATAGCTGGGATCGGCATCCGTGAAACTGTAATTACTATAAAGGCCGTGCAGGCCGCTGCGATGCGCGGCAATATCGGCAAAGCCGTGCGCGTTTAATTTACCCGGCTGCATATCCATAGATTTCGCAATCGGGAAAAACCCGTAAATGCGTTTTCCAGCGTCGATACCGTTGAAATTGCTTTCCCGTACAATGCCGTAGCCCCAAACAGGCATGCGCCCCTGCTCTTCACTTCCTAAATCATAAGCGGCGGGATTAAAGACATGCCAATATCCAATTTGATCGCCCGTCACCATATAGGTCACATTATTGGCCGTCAGCGCGAAAGGGCCAATGTCGACGCGGATGTGATTATCCGCAAGTGTGCCCTCGTCATAATTGACGACGGAGACGTCTGCGAAATCAGTTTTTTCTACGAGTAAAGTCTGAGTCATTAAAATACGCCTTCATCATTACAGCTTATCAGGAGTTGCCCTGCCAGCCCCGCTTTGCGGTGATAGTGGATTTTACGATATGTCTCGCTGGACACAGTTT
>CALLBH010000143.1 GCA_938001945.1 uncultured Robiginitomaculum sp. | reverse complement strand
AATGACGAAAAACGCAATGGCACATTTAATTGCGCGGGTTGCGATTTGCCATTATTCAAGGCCGATACGAAATTTGATTCCGGCACAGGCTGGCCAAGTTTTTTTGACTTTATCGAAGGTAGTTTAGAAACGAAACGCGATTTCAAACTCGTCCTGCCCCGCACCGAATATCACTGCTCGCGCTGCGGCGGCCATCAAGGTCATGTCTTTAAAGACGGCCCCGCGCCCACAGGATTGCGATATTGTAATAATGGCATCGCATTGAATTTCAAACCTGCATAACCACATCAAATATACCTAGCCGTTACCCCCCCAAACGGTTAGATAGGGCGCATGGAGACTTCTATGCGCCCTATTTTTTACCCTGAAACTTTTGACACAATCATTCGCGGCGGAACCGTCGTCAATCACGACGGACGCGGCGTTGCAGATGTCGGAATTCGCGACGGCAAAATCGCCGCAATCGGGGATTTGTCCACATTCGACGGAGGCCATGTTTTAGACGCCAAAGGCCTGCATGTTTTGCCTGGCGTGATCGACACGCAGGTTCATTTCCGCGAACCCGGGCCAACGCACAAAGAAAATTTAGAGGCAGGATCCCTTGGCGCCGTTCTGGGCGGGGTGACGGGCGTCTTTGAAATGCCCAATACAAACCCGACGACCAGCACGCCAGAGATGCTTCAAGACAAATTGGATCGCGCCAAAGACCGCATGCATTGCAACCACGCCTTTTACGTTGGCGGTACGCATGAAAATGCAGATCGCTTAAACGAGCTAGAGCGCCTGCCCGGATGTTGCGGCGTGAAAGTCTTTATGGGCGCTTCGACGGGTGATTTGCTCATCGCTGATGATGAAGGCGTTGGGCGCGTGCTGAATTCCATAAATCGCCGCGCCAGTTTTCATTCCGAAGATGAATACCGACTAGAAGAACGCCGTCATCTTGCGCGCAAAGGCGATTGGACGAGCCATACAGATGTGCGCGACAAACAAACGGCACTCCTGTCCACGCAGCGCCTGATCGGGCTGGCGCGCAAGGCCAATAAACGTATCCATATTTTGCATATTTCCACCGCCGAAGAATTGCCGATTCTGTCTGCGAACAAAGACCTCGTGACCTGCGAAATTCTGCCCAACCATTTATCAATCATCGGCCCCGAAGCCTATGAAGTTCATAAAGGCCGCGTGCAACAAAACCCGCCTATCCGCGACGCCGCCAATGCTGCGCTGCTGTGGGAAGGCGTGCGCCAAGGCATTTTTGACGTGATGGGCACCGATCATGCCCCGCACACACTCGAGGAAAAAGCCAAGCCCTACCCCGCCAGCCCGTCAGGCATGCCGGGCGTTCAAACCCTGGTTCCGCTCATGCTGGATTGGGTCAATAAAGGCGCGCTAACGCTAGAGCGCTTTGTTGATCTGGTGTGTCACGGCCCAAACCGCGTTTGGGGCATTGCCGGCAAAGGCCGCCTGTCCGTTGGCTATGACGCCGATATTACAATTGTTGATTTGAAGAAAACAGGTGAGATTCGCGACGAGGACCAAGCGAACATCTCAGGCTGGACACCCTATCACGGCAAAACCGTCACGGGCTGGCCAACGCATACGATTATCGACGGTAAAATCATTATGGCCGAAGGCGATGTTGTAATGAAAGGTCAAGGCAAGCCGTATCGCTTTACGGAGTGCTTGTAACTTACTGTTCCCGGTAAGGATCGCCGAGCATGCTGGCCAGATGCCGGCCATTCTCGGCCAACGCCGCCGCATCCGTTGAGACCGCATCGGAGCAAGTCGAGAAGCGCGCTTTTTGATCGTAATAGCCTTCGTTGAAAGATTTGATAAGCTTGCGGCGACGCTCTGCGTCATCCTTGGCTTCGATATCCATCATACTTTGCGCATATTTACGCCATGTCTGATCAGTTGCGCCAAAGCACAACGTGCGCAGATAATGTAGCTGTCCCAGATTTTTCGCCAATGCCTGCACCATATTGGGCATAGAAATCATATCGGCCTCAAGGCGTGATTCTATATCACTCACCGCATCTTGCGCCGCTGCGGGCTGACAGATGAGGGCGGCCATCATGACGATTCCGATATATTTAGCGCGTTTCATAAAATCTAATTACCGCGAATCATGCGCGCGGTCACGCTGATCTTTCAGACGATAAGGTTTCATCCGTCGCATTTAAAAATCGCAAAATCACATCCATCTCCGCCTCGCTAAATCCTTTGCGTATCGCGGTGTTAAAATCGCGCATCACATCCATAACAATGACGCGTTTTTCCCAACCTTTCTCAGTCAGGTGAACTGTGCGCCCTCTTCCATCAAACAAAACTTTGCGGCGAATAATCAGACCTGCTGTGTCCATGCGCTCACAAAGCGCCGTAATCGCAGAATTATTGTGACCTACGCCATGCGCTAATTCCGTCAGACGGCAGCCATCATTATATCCCAAATACGTCAAAACTGCGGCTTGGGCGCGCCCTAATCCTGCCGACTCGCGCAATTTTTTATCTGCCCTTTTCCCGAGCAGCGCATGGCTGCGGTCAAGTAAAAAGAATAGGCGGCGGTCGACGCTGCGGGCAATAGCCATGACTTACTCCATCAATATGGAGCAGTCATGACAAGTGGGAGATGTAATGTCTAGGCCGCGCGGGAAAGCGGAAAAGGCGTGATCACCGGCGAGCGGCTCGGCAAAATATGAACTTCACCATCAGCAGTCTCAATCACGGTCTCACCCGCCAAGATCGCATCAATGACCTCTGAGGCATGGGCGAAGGGGCCAAGCTCCTGCAATAGACGCCACTGCGCGTCTATATTTGGCAATGTCGCAAAGGCCGCCGCTTGATGCAGGGATAAATGCCCGGCATTGAAATAGTCGAAAATCTGCGGGTGCAATTTATCGAGCGTACGGGCCTTTAAGAGATATTCAATATCGCAATCAAATCGTTTCGCGACCGCAAGAGACGATTGCCCGGATAGCTCAGCCGTCAGGATGCGGCGCACAAGTTCGGGCTCAGTCAAGAGCACGGGGTGGTCGCGCTCAGTTATGCCCCCTTGAGTGATTTCGACGGGAACGCGGCTTAAGCCGCGTGGTAATTTTTTACTCTTCGCCAGCATGTGCAAGGCGGATAGCCTGACCTTGCCATCCGTAACAGCAAAACGCGAGCCAGCTTTGGCGATTGAAATTGGATTTAAAAGGCCATCGCGCACGATGCGTTTGGCCATAAGGATTACATTGTCACGCTTTAGGTCGTCCATACCCGCCGCATTCGGGCGGGGGAGCTCGGATAGGGGTAAAGTCATAACAGTCATATCAACCTCGACAATCTAAGTAGCGTTATTGCTACCTTTCAAATATGTAGGACAGGACCTGTCCGCAAGATGAATGCACTATTGAAATGTGTTAATATTGTGTCGTTTTGAATTAACTCATGTATAGAGTGTTTAACAAAGAGTTAATTACTTAATTTATACTTGAAATTTCAAATAATTTTCAACCTCAAATGTCTTGGATAAATCGGATTAAAGCTATAGTTGAGCGCATGGAAAAATCGAAATTAGATACAATCATGACAGCGCGTGAGGTTTTTCACCCGGCGGATTATGCCCGCCCCTTTGATTACACGCCGCCGGACACTCATCTCCTACCGGGTCAACGTGATTGCATCTATCAAGACGAACATATTTGGATTGTGAGCAAACCTGCCGGGCTACTCTCAGTCGACGGCAAAGCAGAGCATCACAAAGACAGTCTCGCCTCGCGCATGCGCGTGCTTGACCCCGAAGCCCGCATTGTTCACCGCTTGGACATGGCCACATCAGGGCTAATTATCTTTGCGCGCAACGCCAATGCCCTGCGCCATATCGGGCTGCAATTTGAAAAGCGCCGTATAGAGAAGCGCTACATTGCCGAAGTGGCGGGCACGGTCGCCACGCAGAGCGGCACGATTGACGCGGCAATCATATGCGATTGGCCGCGCCGCCCTATTCAGATGATAGACCCCGAAAAAGGGCGCAAAGCCATAACGCATTGGAAGAGCAAATCGCGCGGTGACAATACAACACGCATGACGCTAACGCCCGTCACGGGGCGCTCGCATCAATTACGCGTGCATATGTTATATTTGGGGCATCCAATTTTGGGGGACAGACTTTATGCCCCGGATGCGGTGTTCAGCGCCGCGCCGCGTCTTTGCCTGCACGCGCAATGGATTTCGCTATTTCACCCCATTGGCGGAGAGCGCATAGAGTTCACCGCGCGCTGCCCGTTTTAGAATGTCACCGCAGCGCATTTAGACGGGTGGCATTTTCTCCGAAACAGTTGAAAAACTTTCTGGTATAAAGGTATGATGGGGCAGCGGTATTAAATAGATATTGGACACAAAATGGTTTGGCTATTTGGAAAGAAGACAAATAAGAAATGGACCTTTGCAGACCCGCCCAATGTCGCCGTCATCACCACCAAGAGCATCGTTAGCCGCGAAGACTGGATTGCCAATGTCTTTCATGATGAAGACGATGGCGGATGGCAGTTTCTGGGAACAGCAGAGCTTTCAACAGATGACGCCGCAGTTGTAAGCTTAGAAAACATCGTCGATCTTGACCCGTCGGTAGAAAAACTAACAGACTTACCTTTAGGCTGGCAGGCGTGGCGAGACACGTCAGATGGCATTTGGCACAGGCAGAAGACTTAAAGCTTCCCGCACAATACATGTCTTAAAAAACAACAATGCCCCCCTGACAGTATCAGAGGGGCACGTTTTTGTAGTTTGGGTCAACCGGACGTCATGCCGGCTTTGACGCTAGAAAGTACGCTTACCCATTTCGATTTTTACGAAAGTGCTGAGTTAACAGCTTCGGGCAGACCCCTCAAAAAAGATAAACAACATACACCTCCTTTCGAAACGCGGCCAGACAATCCAGCGGCTAATAAGATCTAAATAAGACCACATATTCGAAAAATTGCAATCAAAATGTTTTATGCACATGCAATTGCGGTCAAAGCGCAATTCGTTCCCTATCCTAAAATTAAATTGGTATGTGTAGATTGCGTTGCCCACGCTCCAACATAGCGTATAAGCCCCTATGTCAATAACTCAGCTTCCCAACACCATATTCCGCCTCTCCGGAGATAATGTTAAATCTTGGCTCGACGGGATTGTGACCTGCACGATGCCATCGCCCATCTCTTTTGGCGCGCTGCTGACACCGCAAGGCAAGATTATTGCAGACTTCATGCTGGTGGATGAGGACGTAAATAGTCTCTGGCTCGATACGCCAACGAAATTCGCCGATAATTTAGAAAAGCGGCTAAAGATGTTTCGCTTACGTGAAAAAATCACCATTGAGCGCACGCCGCTCAATTCATATGCGGTATTTGGCGAGCAAGCCGAGACCTCGCCCTTTGGTCATGACGATCCGCGCCACCCCACACTCGGTAAACGTATGATCATTTCGACAAATACAAAGCCCACGGCGAGCCTTGAGGACTATAATATGCATCGTCTCTCGCTCGGTGTTGTCGACAGTCTCTTTGATTTTGAAACCGCGAAGGTTTTTCCTGCCGATGTAAATATGGATTTGATGAGCGGTGTCGATTATCAAAAAGGATGCTTTGTGGGTCAAGAAGTGACCAGCCGGATGAAGCGCATGACCACGGCCAAGAAACGCGCGCGCGGATTTATTTGTGGGGGCGGCGCGAAAGTCGGAGATGAGATCACCGCAGGCGGCCGCGTGATTGGCACAGTCATGAGCGCCCAAGGCAATATGGGCATGGCCATGATCCGTCTGGATCGCTGGAAAGCGGCGACCAAGCGCGCCGCACTCGGCGGCACAGACGTTCAAATCATGGGAGCGCCCGATGGTTCAGAGTAGCCCCGACAAATTAGATAAGGCATGGACACACAATATCGACGCGCC
>CALLBH010000142.1 GCA_938001945.1 uncultured Robiginitomaculum sp. | reverse complement strand
GGTCTATGAACGCTCTTGATCCGCTTGGCCTTGCCTTATTTATGGGCCTCGCCATGACAGCCTTGGTGGTCATTCTATTTACTGAAATTCGCCGCGTCGTGACCCGCCCGCAAAGCCCGGCTTTGGCGCTCTGTGTTCCCGTCATATTTGCCGCCGCGATTTTATCACCGCTTTACGCGCCAATGGCAGCAAATATACCGATGGTTTCGCTAGCGGATATCGGCTTGACATCATCCCAAGGCATGGGGTTGTTATTTGCGGGCGCGGCTTTCGCCTTGTCCTGTATTTACGCCGTGAACGGCGCGCGCCGCGTGCAGCCTTTGCGCGTGATAATGGGGCTTGCTGCATTGATTGCTTTGGCCGTGGTCGCGCTCGACCATCTCTTGATTACGCCCGAAGCCTTATTGATTTTCGGAGCCAGCGCATTTGTCAGTATCTTAGTCGCCATCGCCTTCATTAAGCCGCGCGACTAGGACGAGCATGAGAACGCGCATGACATATACGCCGCCAAAGCGGATATCGCGCGGGCTAGCGATTTTATGCGCGTTAGGCCTGACGACTATTCCTGTGGGCGCCGTGGTCAACCAATCCAACAAGCTAAATTCGGGCCGCACCATTACTCTGCCCGTGGAAATATCACGCGCGCAGGTGCAAACTCTTGTTCCGATGATTGACGTATCGGCCTTTATCCAGACTATATCTTTGGCATCCATCTCCGGGGATGATTATTTTTCTGCTGGCGATAAAGCGCATGTCTTTATGAAAAATGCCGGCGGCGTGTGGTATCCTTATGCGGTGCTGCGGTCATTACCGGCGGGCGGTGAAAATCTGCGCGATGATCAGATCATGCTGACAGGGCACGTCACAGGGGCGGCCGAAGGACAAATCAAGATTGCCTATGATTTTGATCGTATCGCGCCGCGCCGCGATTTTGTGCATGCGGCCCTGCGGCGCACAGGACAATATACTGAGCTTGAATTAGTGGTCGGCAAAGATGGCACAGCCGCCGTGTCTGCCTTATCGCTGGATGGAAAACGTTATTCTCAGCGGCCAAGCATGAAACTGGTGCTGGAGGGTTTTAGCATCATGACAGACAGCAAAGCCCCGCCGAAATAGCCGCCCATATGCGCGGCGACAGCCGTTGAAAATTGGGCGATACCGACAGTTTCAGAAAAGACAATTGCGGCCTGGATAATGGCCCACAATAGACCGAATTGAACAAGGCGGTTTTTACCACCTGTCACCCAGGCCATCGCAGCGAATAATCCCGATGCCCCGCCCGACGCGCCCACCGCAGCGCCGGATCCATTCGTCACCGCCCACCATATCCACTGCGCGAGCCCGCCAATGATTATACTGCCAAGAAATACGGCGATGAACCGCGCATTTTTACGCCAGCCTGTCCCCGCGCCGCGGCACGCCGCAATCCCGAAAATAAGGATCATGAAACTATTCATAATCACATGCCCATAATCGACATGGAAAAACCCATGAGAGAGTACCGTGTAAGGCTCGCTAAATTGGCCTCTAAGATAGAATAAAGTTCCATAATCTGAGAGCAATTTAGCGGGGCTAAAGGGCAATGAAACAACGATATGAATCAGAAGGAGCGCCCCGCACAAATAGAGCGGCGCCTTCTCGGACACATTAAACATGGGCTCGCGGTTTGACATATTCACTAGGTGGGATGTGTCGGGCGCAATCACAAGCAAAAAGACCTGTTAGAATCACGCCGTTACGCTTAGAACAAGCAAGATTCGGGTTAAGGGTAACACATGCAGTGGTTTGTACAGGTTAGCGGGCAGGTCTATGGCCCCTATGATGACGGTGCCATGCAGAGCTTTGTCAGCGAAGGCCGCGTCAATGCGGGCTCTAAAATCACGAATGATCCTGCCGGCGGATTTTATGACGCCAGCGCCTATGATATTTATAATTTCTGGGCC
The DNA here is from genome assembly GCA_938001945.1 of uncultured Robiginitomaculum sp. Lineage (GTDB taxonomy): Bacteria > Pseudomonadota > Alphaproteobacteria > Caulobacterales > Maricaulaceae > Robiginitomaculum. Next base: position 1,869 of record CALLBH010000142.1, on the reverse strand, counting down.
GGAACAGGTCAGGCGCAGGTAAATGCTCCGGATGTCCCGCTGCGTAGATTTTCGACGCTTACGGATGCGCCCGAAACTACGCCGCTTTCTGCTCCGCTTAGCGCCCCGGCCTCAGTTGAAAATGAGCCCATAAGTCACGCCCAGCCCGACGAAGCTATACTTACGATCATGGCGGAAATTCGGTCCGGCGATACAATGGCGTTTTTGCAAACGCTTCAGACATTTGGCCGCGTTGAGCGTATTGGCGAAACACTTTGGGCGCTGCGGAGCCTCTCCACGGCAGAGCAACTTCGAAATGCGCTCTCTTCGACGCTTGGCCGTCAAGACCGCATGTTTATTGTCGATAGCTCAAATAACAGAACCGCATGGTTTAACATTGGCGCGGACCTCGACAAACGCATTCGCAATTTGTGGGATGAAGATTAGCCTGTAACAGGCATCTATTCCCCCAAGGCCTCATAGGTTACCAAACGATAGCGTGACGTCTCAGCATCTTTCATGGCCTGTCCAATTGCGCCGTGTAGATCAGCGTCCCAATTCGTCCATTGATTGACAAATTTAACAGCGGCGGCGCGGTCCCCTTCATACTGAATATTCAAAGTTTCCTTGAGCAGCGACGTCACCGCCATATCATATTTATCATAATGGATATGAAGTTTGCCGTTTTCATATGTCAGCAAGCCTTTATCCAAATACCAATTAAATTGGATCAGCTTCATCGTTCCATAGGCTTGGGAGCGGCCCGGTTGGTTTTTTTGTAATACCCGCAATATTCCGCTGGCTTCTATCGATCTAAATTGCCCGTCCGTATACGCGCCTTTTGCGTGCAGCCGGCGGGCAGCAAAGAGAGAAATGAGATCAGACTTCATTTCTTCGAGCGGCGAGTCATATGTTTGCAGCGCGTTTTCAACGAGGCCGCCTGACTTGGTATTATCGGGCCCAAGCGAATGACCAATTTCATGCCAGAGCGTGCGGTAAAACCCGCCCTCTTGCGTGAGATCACGATGATGCTCAGGCGCCATAACAGCATTAAAAGAGCGCTGACGCTCGGCGAAAATATCATCATTCATGAGCACATTTGAACGGATCAAAATCGTGCGGCCAAATTGCTGCGCTAAGTGGGACTCGTTCGGCAAGATTGTTGCCGTATTTGTGCCGCGCGCCTGACCGAAATCAGCGATGACATTATAAACGCCAACGGGAATGCGAGACGGAACGGTCTTGCGGGCGCTGTAAGGCAGTTCATCTTCGATGCTTTGAATACCTGTAATGCCTTTGGATAGCTCGTCGCTTTTGGCAACATCGCGTTTTAGAAGCGACAGACTGAAATAGGTTTTAATGCCGTAAATCGGATCATCATAGGTTTCGTAGCTGCCGATTTGAGCATTTAATTTGCCTCTGAAATCCGCCGTAATCCATGTCGCGTCGCCGCCATCATAATTATCGGTCAGCAAATCTACGGCCCGCAATCTTAAGAAGCGCGCAAAGGCCGGATCTTCATCTTGCATAATATCTGCCGCCGCCAGCAGGCGATCGCGGACATAGAATATGTCATCCGCATAGGCGACAGAATATGGAACGGCGAAATATCCGTTCGCGCTTTCAACACGGCTGCGAAGTTCCGGATGCAGCGCCTCCAGCGCCGGGCGCGCGTCGAGGGTTGCAAATACGGCCTCTTGGCTGTCCTTACTTGCAAATCTAACAACAGAACGCGGATGCAATAAGTCCGCCTTTAATTCGGGGTTTGCCTCCATAAAGGCATTAAGCTTCTCGCGCTCTAGGCCTTGCGGATAAACATTGGGCGTTGTTGTGTCGCGCGCGGAAGTGAAGATATTCTGCGCGCCGCCATCAAGACGTGCCGCAATCGGG
>CALLBH010000141.1 GCA_938001945.1 uncultured Robiginitomaculum sp. | reverse complement strand
CAAAGACGCTGAGCTGGAACAGCGTGTCTACACGCTGGAAAATCGGTTTCTAACGGGTGATCCCGCAGCAGAGCGTTTGCTACGGCGTATGGATGAGCTTGAGGCCCAGCAGCGTGCTCAAGAAGGCGAGATTGAACAATTACGATATGAGCGCGATGCGCTGCGCAAAGACGTTAAAGTGCTATCGGGCAAACTCGAAGCCTACGGCGCTATCGAGGACCGCATGAAACAGCATTTAGACGCTGTTGATTTAGCAGCGCAAAGCGCGCCTGCTGCGCCTATCGGAACCTTTACCCCAGACGCTCAAGGGCCTTTCGATCCCATTATGTCTAGCCCAACCAGCGGGGCTCAACCCGGCCAAATGGGCGGCAGCGTCATGGCTATGTCGGAACTGATGACGATTGGGCAAGACAAATTATTGGCGGGGGACTTTGCGGGCGCAGAATTGGCTTTTCAACAATATATAGATTTGAATCCCAACGCGGTTGATATCGCGGATGCTTATTACTGGCTTGGCGAAAGTTATCTGGTTCGCAATGGTTTCCCCGAAGCGTCTGATGCTTATATCAAGTCCATGAAAGCCGATGCCAAAGGCCAATATGCGCCGCGCGCGCTACTTGGCTTGGCCGGCGCTTTGCGCGGTATGGAGAATACGGATGGGGCGTGTCAGGCTCTGGATACATTTGCCGTTGAATATCGGGACGTCGATGCCACTGTTAAATCTAAAGTTCGCACAGAGCGCGCGCGCGCAGGCTGTTAGGCGTTGAGCGAAGCTCAATTTGCGGCTTGGCTGGCGGCGACATACCCAAATCCTGCATCTAAAATTGCCGTGGCCTTTTCAGGCGGCGGCGACAGCCTTGCGCTTCTGATTTTAACGCTACGCTATGCAGGAAGCCGGCCTGTTTATGCGCTCAGTGTTGACCATGCACTGCAGGATGGAAGTGCTGAGCAAATCTCTGCAGCCACGCAGCAAGCGCAGGCGCTCGGCGCAATCGCGCATCGCCTGTACTGGAATCACGGTGAGATTAAGTCAGGAGTCCAAGAGGCCGCTCGCAAGGGGCGCTATGGGCTCATGGGTGATTTTTGCCGCGAGCGCAGAATATCTTCGCTACTTGTTGCCCACAGCCGCGATGATCAAGCCGAAACATTATGGATGCGCAAGCAATGCGGCGGCGGGTGGCGCGCTATGGCAGGTATAAGCGCGCGCAGTTTTGCCCCCGTCTGGCCAGAGCTTCGAGATATAACCTTACTACGTCCCCTATTGGGGTGGTCACGTGAGCACATGCGCGATGTGTGCCGCGACGCAGGTGAAACGTGGCACGAAGATCCCTCAAATGTAAATTTAGATTATCTTCGCGTACAGGCCCGGAGCGCTTTGGCGTATGATGAGGTCCTGGCGAGCAGCCTACTTCAAGAAGGTGATGTGATGCGCTCACGCCGAGAGGCCGAAGAAGATCGAGCCCAAGGTGAACTGAGCAGGGTTGCTCTATCCGACTGCGGCTCGGCGTCGATCCCTAAAGACGTGCATCTGAGTGAGCTGGCTATGGCGCGGCTTTTAATGTGCGTCTCGGGTAATCCTCAAATGGCGGATATGGCCCGCGTCAGAGCGTTATTAGAGTCCACTAGAGAGACAGGCTATGTTTCTCAAACGCTTGGAGGTTGTGTTATCTACCGCGCGGGCGACGAGCTAAAGATCGCGAGAGAAACAGGCCGCTGGTTGAAAATGCAGCAGTCTATGCCTCTTCAGGCTCATCACGCCATGGTTTTTGACGGCCGTTATGAGATTACAGCTAACCAAAAGGGGCTTGCAGCGGCCCCATTATGGCCTGCGCGTCGCCAGCTTAGTCAGGATGAAAAATCAGCGCTTAATCGCTTTGACGCGTTATCGCGGCGCGTCTTATTTGGCGTGTTTGATGGCGATGATCTTGTATACGCGCCGCATGTTCAGCGCGGCGATATTCAGTGGCGGGGCCTGACATCTGCGCGGCTTTATCAACAAAACGTCAGAACTGGCGCAAAGCCTGCATAATAGCTGTATATGCGACAGTGTGGCGGCAATTTAATACACTGCCATGGGGTTTTCTTTGGGGCCTTACGTCCCATATGATAGGAAAGCCGTAACTACATCATTAGCGGTCTGACAGCGGAGCCATGAATAATGCAAAAACGTAACCTCACAATATGGGTCATGATCATCGGTCTGGCCTTATTCATGGTCATTTCGACGCAAAACGCCAATACGGGTTCAGCCGATAAAATCACCTTCAGTGAGATCGAGGAAATGGCCGAAGCCGGGCAGATTGAGTCGATTACGCTGGTTGATGACAATATTTATCGCGCCAAAGGCAAAGATGGCAAGACATATAGCGCGCCGGGACCTCGTCAGATTAATGGTTTCGAAGTTGAAGATAAATTCGAGCCTATGGGCGTTGAGGTCGACTACGCACAGAGTTCTAAAGCGGGCGGCTGGATCGCCAATATTCTCGTTGGTATCTTGCCCATCCTATTATTGGTCGGTCTCTATATTTACTTCATGCGTAATATGCAGGGCGGCGGCGGTGGCCGCGGCGGCGCGATGGGCTTTGGTAAGTCTCGCGCGAAAATGCTTACCGAGGAATCAGGTGGTCGCAAGACATTTGATGATGTTGCAGGCGTCGAAGAAGCCAAAGCTGATTTAACCGAGGTTGTTGAATTTCTTCAAGACCCGACAAAATTCCAGCGTCTTGGCGCGAAAATCCCTAAAGGTGCTTTGCTGATTGGCCCTCCGGGTACGGGTAAAACGTTACTTGCGCGCGCCGTTGCAGGCGAGGCGGGAGTCCCATTCTTTACGATCTCCGGTTCTGACTTTGTTGAAATGTTTGTTGGCGTTGGTGCGTCGCGCGTGCGTGACATGTTTGAACAAGCGAAGAAAAATGCGCCCTGTATCATTTTTATTGACGAGATTGACGCGGTCGGCCGTCATCGCGGCGTGGGCACTTCGGGTGGCCATGAAGAGCGCGAGCAAACGCTGAACCAGCTTCTTGTTGAGATGGACGGCTTTGAAGGTAATGCGGGTATTATCTTGATTGCGGCGACGAACCGTCCTGATGTACTTGATAAAGCCCTTCTGCGTCCGGGTCGTTTTGACCGCCAGATCGAAGTTCCGCTGCCTGATATTGCAGGCCGTGAAAAAATCCTCAATGTGCACATGCGTGATGTTCCTGTCTCTAAAGACGTTGACAGCAGCGTCGTTGCGCGCGGTACGCCAGGCTTCTCTGGTGCTGACCTTGCGAACCTTGTGAATGAGGCCGCTTTGCTTGCGGCGCGCCGTAACAAGCGCAAAGTGACAGCCCGCGAATTTGATGATGCGCGCGATAAAGTCCTTATGGGGGCAGAGCGCCGTACGTTATCGATGACCGAAGAAGAGAAAGCGAATACGGCCTATCACGAAGCGGGCCATGCCATTGTTGGCCTAAACATGCCAGGCAGCCTACCGATTCATAAAGCGACCATCATCCCGCGCGGACGGGCTTTGGGTATGGTTCAATATTTACCGGAACGTGACCAAATCAGTCAGTCGCGCGAAGAGATGATTGCCCGTATGGCGATGGCCATGGGTGGCCGCGCCGCCGAAGAGCTAAAATTTGGCTATGACAAAGTCACATCCGGCGCGAGTTCTGATATTGAGCAAGTGACACGTATCGCGACCGCAATGGTCACGGAGTGGGGGTTATCGGATGAGATTGGCCCAATTGCTTACAGGCACAAAGATCAAAATAGCTTTGTTCCTGGCATTGGTCGCGGGTCTTCAATCTCGCCTGAAACAGCGAGTAAAATCGAAAATGAGATCAAGCGCCTTATTACGGACGCCCATGAAACGGCCCTGTCGATTTTGAAGAAAAAGAAAAAACAATGGACTGCATTGGCCGAAGCTTTGCTGGAATATGAAACGCTAACGGGCGATGAAATTGCAGCATTGATGAAAGGCGAGCCGCCAAAGCGTCCGCCGTCAAGCGGCGCAAAGCCAAGCGTTTCGGCTCTACCGACAATGCCCAAGCCAAAGCGCAAACCAAAAGGCGGCGGCGATCCTGCCCCGGCTTAGCCTAAGAATTTAAACGCCGTCTCAAACATTTTGAGGCGGCGTTTTTAATTGCTCTAAATGTCCTTCATATTTCACAAGGCGCCCAATGATGGGGGCGATAATATCGACGTGAAAATGAAAAATCCCGGCATGCTGTTTTTCGTAAGTTTCGCCATGCGGCAGTAGAAATTTTGGGAGCGGCACGCCGAAAAATGTCATGGCTTTGGGAACTAAATATAAGCGGCTCGCTTCTACGATAACTTCAAGCTTCACGGCGACGGGGCCGAACCGCTCAATAATATGATCTTCATCTCGACCTGTCCCGGCCTCTTGGGTGCTAAACATGCGTCTGCCCCCAAAGTGACGGGTCCAATGCTCAACACCGCCTTTGCGGGTGAGATTGACCGTAACGGGAATATCTTCTCCCGCTTTGGGGAAGCCAAAAATATTTGCGGTGATATTTGTGATTACATTTCGCCCCCGCGTAATCGCGGCTTTGCCTTGAAAGGTTTTCCCCTCACCAATATCGTGAAGCTGCTGAATTGCGTAGGGCAGTTCGTCATAAGCGGGGCCAAGCACAGCGTGATAGAGGCTCGCATCGCTGGCGACGGGACCCCGAAATCCATGCGAGATGCCAAGCTCTGCAAAGCTCTGCTGAAAATCTGATAAAGTGAGCAGATCACTTCCGTAATGCGAGCCAGCAGGCAGAGTTTCACCGCGTAGTATTTTCTGTATTAAGAGGACTGCCGGCAGCGCGGGAATATAGGGGCCATTTTCACCCTGGGCGATTAAATGCCAATCACGCGTCAGCGGCGCGTTATTGTGGTCTGTTCCGTGAATATAAACGCACATGCCTCCGCGATTATCGCGTGCGGGCAGGGCGTTTTGAACGCGGTGCATCAGTCCTGTAAAACGCCCTAAATTCGGAAGCAGTTTTAAGGCCCGCAATTTCGCCATCCATATGAACATCTGATGCAACCATCGTGGCCGCGGACCGGCGCCGCACCATATATCCGTTAAGTTTGGAAATAGTCGCGGCAAGGCGTCTGTCTCCGGCGTATCAGCGCGGCTAAAGAGAATTTCGCCAATGATAGTGGCTCCGGGCACCGCAAGGCGCAGCGATTTAATTTGTGTCATTGCAGCGACTGTCGCCAAGTTTCCGTCCTGCATGACCACGATAGGCTCTCCGGCTTTGGCCGCGACGGCGCCGACAACGCTGCGTCCCATATCCGTTGAAGGGGCAGGGGAAATGCCCGCTTCAATTTTTGTGATTTTGCCAAAATGAGCCGCGCTTGCTTTGGCCGCTGCTGCCGTCAGGACAGGGTAGGTCGACAGGCCCGTCACAAGAGGCGCGCGGGATGTCTTGGTTATAACTCTTGAGCAAAAATCACGGTCATCAGACAGATCAAAATAGGTAATTTCGTTGACGATGCAGTATTCTGCAACGGTTTCATTAGTGTAATTTTGAAACGGCCCGGAGGCGTCGATAATTATATCAGGCTGTTGTTTTATCTGAGGGCTGATCGGGTTTTCACGGTCAAAGGCTAACGGGCTTAGCGTTATATTTTCACTGTTAAACATCTCGCAAAGCGTATTTGCTTTGGCAATATTGCGTCCTGCAATTATGATATGTAGGTCAGCTTCAGAGGCGAGGCGCGTGACAATGCGCTGTCCAAATGTGCCGTATCCGCCAATCAGTAAAATTGTAAGCATGGGCCTACGCTAACGTAGCGCGTGGTTTTGTCGATGCGGCTATTTGCAATTTTGCGGTGGTAGATTGAGCCGTTGCCCGGGTTGCAGAATAGAGCGCTGCGATAGTCCATTCGCGTCCATCAATTCTTCAAGTGTCCCGCAATAGCGGCGTGAAATCTGCCAAAGGTTATCGCCCGATTTTACGGTGTGAATTTGGGAGTCGACCAGCTGCCGCGTTGTGGAAATGGGAATGGCTTCTCCATCTTCGCGCACCGTGAAGGTCTGCGCGGGGCCGCCGTCAATTACCGGGCAATCGATGATCGTGGGCTCTGCAGTTCCTTCTTTCACAATGATAACACGTTTCTGGCCTTGGCTATTGGGCTGAACTGCATCGCAGGCAGTTCGAATAGCCATTTCATGCTGTGAATTATAGGCCGCAGGGATCACGACGCGAGGCTTTGCCTCTTTTTGCGGGATAATTTTACGAATGACCGTGCTGGTTTGAACCTTGGCCATCTCTTTGGGGGTCGGCGTGACCGTAATACAGCTCCCTAAAACCGTTATAGCTGCGATAAGCGTAAGGGCAGATAATTTCGTCATAGAGCCTCCAAATGGTGGGCTAAGACATAGGGATATATGGCTAATGGAGACTTAACATTGCGCCGTGAGGGCTGGATTTTAGATGGCCCACAAAAGCGAAATGAATGTGTGGATAGCTGGGATATTCAGCCCTGCTGGCGATTTTAGGATTCGCCATATGAGTTGAAATTGGCTATTAGCTGAAAAAGTCTAAAGATAGATTCTTTACGGCGCGGAGCGATAACGCTTTGCGCCGCTTTTATGTGAGAAATTGCTATGTCCAATGTCGTCGTTGTCGGGTCTCAGTGGGGTGATGAAGGGAAAGGCAAGATTGTCGATTGGCTGTCTAGCCGCGCCGAAGTTGTCGTTCGTTTTCAAGGCGGGCACAACGCCGGACATACGCTCGTCGTAGATGGCAAAGTTTATAAATTATCACTTCTGCCCAGCGGCATTGTGCGCGGCGGAAAATTATCCGTCATCGGCAATGGCGTGGTCATTGATCCATGGGCGCTTGAGGCTGAGATTAAACGTATTCGCGATCAAGGTGTTCACATTGGTACGGACGCGCTGCTGATTTCTGACACAGCGCCGCTAATCCTGCCCATTCACGGCGAGCTTGACGCTATTCGCGAAAACCGCGCGGACGGCATTAAAATCGGTACAACGCGCCGCGGCATCGGCCCGGCCTACGAAGATAAAGTGGCGCGCCGCGCGATTCGCGTGTGTGATCTGGCCGATACAGAGCACCTGCGGGCGCGTATTGATAATCTCCTGCATCATCACAACGCACTTCGCGTTGGCCTCGGTCATGATCCTGTCGACGCGGCGGAGTTGACGCAAAAGCTTTTGGATATTGCGCCGACAATTCTGAAATATGCAGGCCCTGTTTGGCATCATTTAGACGAAGCTAGCCGCGCCGAGAAGAAAATCTTATTTGAGGGCGCGCAGGGCGCGATGCTTGATATTGACCACGGGACATATCCCTTTGTCACCAGTTCCAATACGATTGCAGGTCAAGCGGCAGCGGGCTCCGGTATGGGGCCGCGCGCGCTTAATTATGTGCTGGGCATTACAAAGGCCTATACGACCCGCGTGGGCGAGGGACCTTTCCCAACAGAGCTCGAAGATGAAATTGGCCAACGCCTCGGCGAAAAGGGTCATGAATTTGGCACGGTCACAGGACGCAAGCGCCGCTGTGGTTGGTTCGATGCGGTCATGGTGCGCCAAGCTGTTGTAACGGGCGGTATTGACGGAATTGCTTTGACCAAACTCGATGTTTTGGATGGCTTGAGCGAGCTAAAAATCTGCACAGGATATAAGCTGGGTGACAAAATCTTGCGCCGTTTCCCTGCGGGTATGTCAGATCAGGCGGCCGTAACGCCAATATACGAGACAATGCCGGGGTGGAGCGGTTCCACACAAGGCGCGCGCAGTTGGGCTGATTTGCCTGCCGAAGCGGTAAAATATGTTCGCCGGTTAGAAGAAGCCATAGGCTGCACAGTCTCTATGGTCTCAACCTCACCAGAGCGTGAAGATGTCATTCTTATTCGGGATCCGTTTAAGAGCTAATTTGCACGCGGCTGCACCAATTTGTGGACGCTTAGCGTAGTCTTAAATACTGACATATCACCTGCGTCTCACATTATTGTTAGCCGCGGTCATGCAGACTTGCACGCGGCTTTCAGGATGATAAGTTTGCGAAAATTAATGAATATCAAAGGGCCAAATCATGGACGGATTAAACGACACAATTGCAACTAATGCCGATGTGCGCAGCGACGTACAGGAACGCTATGCTGCGGGCGCAAATGAGTTTGAAGCGGCGCTGTGCTGCCCGATTGATTATGATCCGCAATATCTAAAAATCATCCCCGAAGAAGTCATTGAGCGCGACTATGGCTGTGGTGATCCATCCCGTTATGTGCGTGAAGGCGACGTTGTTTTGGATTTGGGCTCAGGCGGCGGTAAAATCTGTTTCATCGCCAGCCAGATTGTCGGCGAAAAAGGTAAAGTTATCGGCATTGATATGACCGATGACATGCTTGAGCTGTCGCGCCGCACGGCGCCTGTGATTGCTGAGCGCGTGGGTTACGCCAATGTTGAGTTTAGACGCGGCCATATCGAGGACCTTAAGACGGATCTTGATGTGCTGAATGAATGGCTAGAGAAAAATCCCGTTAAATCAGCCGGTGATATGGAGCGCATGGAAGAAGAAATTCTTCGCATTGGCAAAGAGCTCACGATGGTTCCCGATAATAGCGTAGACGTTATTGTTTCAAACTGTGTTTTGAATCTCGTCTCTGACTCCAAGAAAAAGCAAATGTTTGCCGAGATGTTCCGCGTTCTTAAAGTTGGGGGCCGCGTTGCGGTTTCTGATATTGTGTCTGACGAAGACAGCCCGGAAGCGCTTAAGAATGATGCTCGTTTATGGTCTGGCTGTATCTCTGGCGCGCTACGCGAAGACGAGTTCTGTACGGACCTTGAAAAGGCCGGTTTCCACGGAATTTTTGTTGATAAATTCGAATATGAGCCGTGGCAAATCGTTGAAGGCATTGAATATCGCAGCGCGACCTACTTGGCCTATAAAGGCAAGCAAGGTCCGTGTTATGAGAAAAACCAAGCCGTAATTTACAAAGGTCCATTCCGCCAAATCCAAGACGACGACGGCCATACATTTATGCGCGGTGAGCGTAGCGCGGTCTGTGAAAAGACATATAACCTGCTTAAGCGTGAACCTTACGCTGATCTGTTCTATTTTATTGATCCTGCCACTGAAGTAACCGAGCAGATCGACTTCCCGCAAGACTGCGCTGTACGTCGCCGCGATCCGCAGGAAACGAAATTGGGTAAGGCCAAAATTACATCTGATCCGAGTCAGAGTGATAGCTGCTGCTAAGTCTCAGATGATTATTCAAGAAAGCCCCGACCTGATCGGGGCTTTTTTTATGAGCGCAATATGAATGAACGCTTCACTGATTATTCTTATTCCAGTCATAGTTTAGCCATGTCTTTTAGGCTAAGTATGAGCCGAACATATCTGATTGGATAAAACATGACACTTCGTTATCTTATGCTTGCTGCGTCAATCGCGGCGCTCACTGCAACATCGGCCTGTCGCACCGTGCCAGACCCTGAGCCCGAACCAGAGCCGGAGCCTGTGAAAATCGAAGCTGAAATACTCACATGCACGCCTCCCGAGCAGCTTGAGCGCGTTGTTATCGAAGCGGTTGTGAAGCGCGGGTTTTACATCACAGGTATCGAGGATGAGCCTCAATATATAACTGACCCGGAAACGGGCGAGGTTACTGAAGTTCCGGTCGGCGTGGAAAACAAAGTGCCATATGAGCGCATAATTGAACCAGAGCGCGTCATATGGGTTAATGATGAAGGCGTTGAAGTCACTGATTTGTGCCTGCCAGAAGGCGAGACGCCAGAAACATATATCCCTGGAGAGTAATTTTATCTTTTGATGTTGCGCGCTGCGCACCGTAGGCTAAAGTGTTATAAAGTAACTGGAGGCCGCTATGGATATTATTCTGACCAATACTTCAACTTTGCCGGGGCGTGAGGTTATTAAACATCTTGGTCTTGTGCAGGGGAACACCGTGCGCACCAAACATTTGGGCCGTGACATTGCGGCTGGGTTCAAAAATTTGGTGGGCGGAGAGCTTCGCGGTTATACAGAGCTTCTGGGTGAAGCCCGCGAAGAATGCACTGCGCGGATGGTTGCGGACGCGCAAAAACTTGGGGCGAATGCAGTTATCAACATCCGCTATGGCACGTCATCCGTCGCCAATGGGGCATCAGAACTCTTTGTCTATGGCACTGCTGTCGTGGTGAGCTAAATGGACACGGTCCAAAAAATTCAGATCGTATTTTTCTTCTGGCCTCTTTTATTGTTGATCCTAGGCTTTTTTACGGGGCGCTTAATATCTAAGCGTCATTTGGCGCGAATTGAACGCGCCGAAGAAGACTTGTCGCACATCCAATTATGGACGTCGGAAACACTTCCGCAGGCTTTAAATTTGAATGCAATGGGCGACAATAACCTTGTCGATGGTAATGTGACATTGTCTTTGGATGTATTTCGCCAGCTCCTAAATGCATTCTCAAATATTTTCGGACGTAATCTAAAGTCCGCTGAGGAGCTGTGTGAGCGCGGACGCCGAGAGGCCATCATTCGAATGAAACGCAAAGCCCAAGATCTGGGCGCGGATCAAATCCTACATGTTCGCTTTAGCGGATATTCTGTTCTCGGGAAAAGCGGCCGTGCATCCGGTTTAGAATTTTTAGCCTATGGGACTGCCGTTAAAACACAAAATGGAGGCCGCTATGAGCCGATCACTGTTTAAAATCGTATTCTTACCGCTTTGCATCGCGGCCCTAAGCGTTTCTGCATGTGACGCTCCGCCTTCTGTTCAGAAAGTTATAGATGCTGAGGAAGCCAAAAAAGAAGCGGCTAAACCCAGACTGCAAAATCCGACGCAGATTGCAGCTCAGGAAGCAGGACGAGAATTTTATAATATCTTTGTTAAGGGGACTTGGGCCCCAGCAGGGACGTGCGGTTCTGATGCTTCAAAATGGGTGTTTGAGGCGGATAAATTTACGACATCGCGGGATCGCACTTGCCGATTTGCTGTCGCTGAGGAACTGACCGATGGGCGGATTGCCGTTGCCGGATATTGTCCGCGTATCAAGCTCGACGAAGAACCCGTGGTCATGACGATTGGGCGAACGGGTAAAGACAAGATTGTCATTAATAGTGATTTCGGCGGCGGACCTCTGCAGCGCTGCAGCCGCTAATTATTCGGCAAGCTCAAGCTCAGATTTGGGTCTTGCGGCGGGCGAAGCGGGTAGGGCGGGCGAATTGTCTTTGACGCCTTGATGAGTCACTTTAGAAAATAGAAGTTCCCATCTGCCGTCATGATGCTCGACCAGCGCGCTACAGCTTTCAACCCAATCGCCGTCATTCATATATGTGATACCGTCAATATCTTTAATTTCGGCAACATGAATATGCCCGCAAATCACGCCATCAAAGCCTTTGCGTTTGCAATATCCCGCCACCTGTTCCTCATAACGATGCACAAAGGCAACGGCCTTTTTCGTTTTTGTTTTTAGCCACTTTGACAGTGACCAATAATCAAGTCCAAGGATGCGGCGAACCGCGTTAAAGCGCACATTGACCCACACGGCAAAGTCATAAGCATAATCGCCGAGCTTCATAATCCATTTGCCATCACTTCGCATAAGACGATCGAACATATCCCCGTGGGTGATTAAATAGCGTTTACCGTCAATGCCGGTATAGACGTGACGATTGGACATTTTGATGCGCCCAAAAGTAAGTCGAAACCGTAGAAAGGCCCGGAAAAACTCGTCATGATTTCCGAGAATATAATGCACATTGGTGCCGCGTTTGGCCGAAGTTAAAATACGGCGCAAAACATTACTGTGCGATTGCGGCCAGTACCATTTACTTTTTAGCCGCCATCCATCGACAATATCGCCGACCAGAAACAGATTATCCGATGTGTTTTCTTTAAGGAATTTAGAGAGGGCTTCGGCCTGACACCCCCGGCTGCCTAAATGAATATCAGAGATAAATATAGAGCGGTATTTTTTCATGGTATCACCATAAGGCACGTCTGTGACAGCTCTATGACATGTCCATAAAGCTTAGGTCTCCTGCGTAAAGTGCCTTCTTAAGCGCGGCGGCGCGGCGGGCAATTTCATCCTGTGTCATCGCAGTGAGCGGGGCATGCCCCCAAATTGCGCCGGGCCAAGCCGCATCGCCGGCGCGGCGCACAATATGATGCACATGGAGCTGTGGCGTCATGTTCCCAAGCGCTGCGACATTCATCTTATCCCCTGTAAATGCGTTCATCATAGCGCGGCACAGGGCGCGGCTCTCTGCGAGCATTTGCGCGTGCTCCCCCTCATGGAGCTGATAGGCGTCTTTGATACCTGCCACGCGCGGGACAAGTACGCACCATGGATAGGCACCATCATTTATCATCAACAGACGACTGAGCGCGAAGTCACCGATGACAATGCCGTCGCGTTGCAGATCGGGATGAAGCGTAAATTGCGTCATTATTTTAATCCGAAAAAGCTCATGACGACCATGCCAATCAGACACAGCGTCGACAAGGTGAAGAGGCTAAAGCGTATCATGACTTTGCCCGCTTGGATTTGAACAAGGCTATGACCGATCCGCAGTAGGACATAAGCACAGGCGAGATAGAATATTACCATGCCCGTATTTTCTGTAAGATAAAGATAGAACATTAGCGCGTAAAACAGCGTCGGCTGCTCCATCAAATGATTATAATTATGCGCAACCGCTTGGGTTTTAAGCGGGAGTTTTGATTTCCAATCCCCATCAGGAGATTTTGCAGTTTCGGGATGAATTCTAGCGGCCTGCATGGCGGGAATGCGCCGCGCATACATGATGACCCAAACCAGAAGTGTCCAAATAATCAATGCTAAAACAGGGTGTAGAAATCCTATGGCAGACATAATCCTCTCCTCAATTTATCTTGTGCAACGATACAGGATTTATAAGTCTCGGCAATCCTGCGCGCTTTAGAGGCGTCATTCATAATTGAACACGTCAGGACTCGAATAAATCCCCCTGTCCCGAGATGGATTCGGGGATACGAAATAATGTGCAGTCCAGTCCATTACGCGAATGCGCGCTGGAGCGTTGACTTACCAGTCCCGTTCGCCTTTGCGCGCTAGCATAGCGCTGCGCGATAAGCTGGGCGAAAGGCGTGCGCATTTCGCCGCCGCGTGACCATGCCGGGTCGTAATCCTTTCCGTCATTCATCGCGCGGATGTGGCGCATAATACGTTTCGCGCGATTGGGCGCAAAGACCTCGAGCCATTCTTGAAAAAGCGGGCTCACTTCTTGGGGGAGGCGCAATATTGTAAAGGCGCTATAGCTCGCGCCCAGCGACACGGCGCGCTCCATAATACTCTCCAGTTCGCTATCATTCAGTCCCGGTATCATTGGGCCCAGCATAATACCGGTTTGTATGCCAGAATCGGCCAGTTCTTTGAGCGCTTTAAACCTACGATCGGGCGTAGGACAGCGCGGCTCCATGGCGCGGGCAAGGCCGCGATCTTGTGTCGTTATAGAGATCATGCACCGCGTTAAGTTTTTAGCGCCCATCGGAGCAAGGATATCCAGGTCGCGCGTGATAAGATCTGATTTTGTCAAAATGGACACAGGGTGATTGAAGTCCCGCAGGACGGCGAGCACGCGGCGGATGATTTCCATGCGGCGCTCTATCGGTTGATAGGCATCCATATTCGTACCGACCGCAATAGAGCGCACGCGGTAATTCGGGTTGCATAATTCTTTGATGAGTAATTTATGCGCGTCAGGTTTAGCAAAGAGCCGCGTTTCAAAATCCAGTCCCGGCGAGAGACCGTGATAGGCATGGGTGGGCCGCGCAAAACAATAAATGCAGCCATGCTCGCAGCCGCGATAGGGGTTTATTGAGCGGTCAAATCCGACATAGGGGCTGTTGACCTTATTAATAATCGTTTTAGGTTTTTCGATCGTCACGGTGGTGCGACGACCTGTGCGGTTATCTTCGGCCAAGCTGTTCCAGCCATCATCTACCCGTTCGCGTTGCGTCGGTTCATACCGTCCGCTGACATTACTGCGCGCCGCGCGGCCTTTCTCAAGAAGACGTTTGTCCCGTTTGGGTTGGGCGAAAGGTATAAAATGCGGTGACGTCATAGGAAAATCATCCTAGGACTAAATTCCTTAAAATGAAAGAACAAATATAGAACATATTGTGGATAAGATTGTTCTTTTATATTGCTGAAATCTGCAGGTACATTTATGCAGCGCGTATGAGCTCTATAGATTTAATCGGTTATGTTGCCGCCATTTTGACAACAGCAAGTTTTATTCCGCAGGCCGTGTTGGTGATCCGCACGCGGCGAACCGGAGGGATATCGCTTATGATGTATTCTCTTTTCACATTTGGCGTGGGGTTGTGGCTGGTTTATGGGATCGCGACCAAAGCGGTTCCGATTATAGCAGCAAATGCCATCACGCTGTGCTTGGCCGGGACAATTTTATTTATCGCGGCAAAGGCGCGCTTTGCGCGGCGCGGAACGTTGAAAGCGCGCGAGCCGGGGCAGCCTTTAACCGCGCAGCAAAATCCGGATGTTGATCTCTAGTTAGGCAACATGTTCGACGCGGATTTTTTCGATTAAATCCGCATTTAGATAGGCCTCAGCCATGATGCGAAGTTTCGCCGATTGCTTGACGGGCATAGCGGTTAATACGCTCTCGGGTGTAAGCTCTCTGACCTTATCGCCAAATTCAAATGCTCCGGGCAAATTTAGCCACACCGAGTAAGTTTTAAATTCGCGTTCGGGGATTTTGCGGTCAACATGAATCAAGATCGACTCGACCAAATTATCGGCTTTAACAGCCTTGAAATATTCTTTGACAATCTCGGTTGGGCCTTCGGTCATGGCGAGCGCTTGACGGTTATTGGCAAATACGCGTCCTGTTAGGCCGAGTTTTTCGCAAATATAGACGCTCTTACAGGACACATCATGTGACATTTGCGATGTCATGGCGGCCACACAGCGCGAGGTATATATTAATTGCGTCAAACTCATGGGCGCGTTCTATGGGGTCGGTGTTTCGGTTTGGTTAGAGGCTATAGTTAAAAAGGGATTAGGGCCGCGGCTTGGGCGGGGGCAGGGCGCGATCAGAGGGGAAAATACGCGCCGTATCTGCGAGGGTTTCCTCACTTAGCGTATCGGCCAAATCCGCCCATTTATTATTCAGGAGCCGAATGCGCTTTATCACGTCCGATCGGTTCCATGACAGCATATCGGCCTGACGCGCCGCTGCGCTGTCCATATCCGGATGCGCTTCAAACCACACAAGGTGCGTGCAGGCTTTATGCTTATAATTTAGGCTCGCAACTTTGCCCGCTTTATGGGCGGAAACACGCGCGCGCAGATCATCATCCGTGCCGAAATAAATTGTGCCTTTAGGGCGATTGGTCAGGATAAATACGTAATGCATAATCGTCTCGGTTCATAAATGTAAAAACGCGCCCTTCCATACAGAAGGACGCGCCTTATTCGATGGCTAATAAATTAGCCGCGAAACAGCTTAGTCAGCCATTTCGATGTTCTCAACAGCAGTCTTGCCGGAGCGCTCATTAACAGCTGTGTCAAAGCGAACTTTGTCGCCTTCTTGCAGACCTTGCAGGCCGCTACGCTGAACTGCGCTGATGTGTACGAATACGTCATCACCGGATTCGGGTTGAATAAAGCCGAAGCCTTTAGTTGTGTTGAAGAACTTAACTGTTCCTGTTTTCATATCTGACATGTGTATTTCCTTTCACGTCATTTTGGGTGCGCGGGCCTAAAATAAAGCAATGCGCGTTAGTCGATGCCGGGAGAGGTAAACATAGTCCCTAATGCTCTTCCTGTTTGGACGAGGACGCATCAGTTAGTAAGCCGATTGTCTGGCCGTATTATCGATAATCTGCATGTGGGCCTTTTATACGCAAAATGCAAGTGGATAATAACATCTGTTATCAACCAGTTTTATGTGTGGGCCAGTTTATTACGCATGCACCAATATGCACTGCCGGTTTACCGACGCGTTGTAACAAGAGGCGAGTCTCGTCCAAAGGACGAGCCGGGAATAAATATGCGTTCAAACCTACACGCTCGCGCATTCGCCCTTTCGGGCGGTTTGAACACTTCGCGCCGGGTTGGCCGGCGGCGGCGCGCTTCAAAAATGCGGGAAGCCCGCGAAGCCGTCTCCTTGCAGGAGACCTTATGGATAGTGTTTCGCAAAGAGATGACTTCGCGGCGGTATCTCACGGCCCTCCTGTGTCCAGGCATGAGCATCGCGCTAAGTCCTATGTCCCCAGCGGGGTC
>CALLBH010000140.1 GCA_938001945.1 uncultured Robiginitomaculum sp. | reverse complement strand
AAATATTTTGGCGCAATGGTCGGATTGGATAAATTCAATCTGCACAAAACACCCCTGCCGGGTGTGCCGCACAAAGTCGGCACGGTCAGCGGCGCAGCAATGATGTTAACGCGCGCAAGTTTTGATACGCTCGGCGGATTTGATGAGGGCTATTTCCTGCATATCGAAGACATCGATATTTGCAAGCGCGCGCGCAAAATGGGCGGTGACATAATTAGCGTCCCCGGCGCGAAAGTCGCCCATATCGGCGCAACATCCCAAACCAGCTCGCTTTTTGTTAGCGCGCATAAAACCTATGGCTTTGTACGTTATTTCTGGACCCATAGCGGTATTCTCGGAAAAATTGGAACGGTGTTGGCCGCGCCCATCATCATGATCGCAACGATGGTGAAAGGCCTATTGCGCTGATCTATCGGGGCATTCTCTGCGGCGGAGTAATGTCAAAATAAGCTCATCCCCCTTGGCGTAATTATAGCCCTCAACCGCGCCAATCGTATCAAAACAAATGCCGGAACTGGCAATGTCAATTTGCGGACGGCGCATAATATCAAGCAGGAGATATTCCCCCATTTGGATTTCAGGAAGGTTCTTGGCATTAAATTCTCCGCCGAGTTTAATCTGCGTGCCCAGAGCAAAAACTAAGGAGGCCTCTGTGAAATGCGGTGACCGTAAATTCATATCTGCCGACATCGGCGTTTTAATTCCGCGCTGATTCATCATCGCAGACACATTTTGCGAGACGAAAAACTTATCCAGCCCCGGCATTAAAACGCCAAAAACCATAACCATCAACGCCGCGCCAGAGGCGACAATGGCTTTGATAAAATGACGATGACGTTTGAATATCAGGATCGTCGATACTGCAAAAAGGAGGCACACACATATTCCAATACCCAGCGCGATATAATCCACATCACTGCCGCTGCGATAAAAACTATGCGCGAAAACAGCGCCCGCTGTTAAGGCAATCCCGAGAACGCCATAAAGAAACGCGCCAATAATCCGCGTCACCGGGAACTCTTTAATCTGCAACAGAAGCGCGCCTGCAATCCCGCAGAGCAAGGCGAGCGCCGGATAAAGCGGCAGGCCATAATGGGGCAGTTTTGTCGGCGTAATTTCTAGCACGAGCCAAAACGGAACAACCCAGCAGATAATCAATCGCATGGCGCGTTTTAGCGGTGTGAATTTATCTCCGTCAGCCCGCAGCGCTCGAATGGCATAAGCAATGCCCGCCGGAAGCAGAACGACAGCAGGGAAGAACATGACTAAAACGGAGACCAAATGATACCCGGGAAGGCCGCCATGTTTTTCCTGCCCTCCCGTCATTTTCGGCGCGAGGTCTTCGGAAAACGCGGTCGTGAAAAACGCGCCGCCGGTTTTTTGCCAAATCAAAATTGTCCACGGCAAAACGATGAGTAAAAATAAAATCGGGCCAGGCCAAAACAGAAGCGGCTTGGCCCATCCTGCGCGGCGCTCCCATATCATCAGGGCTGCAATGGCCAGAATAACAACCATAGGCGCGATTGGGCCTTTAAGCATCACGCCGCCGCCCAGCGCTATCCAGAATAATAGCGAAGCCGTTTTTTGTGTCGCAATAGGATTGTGCCGAATATGGGCAAGCGCGCCAAAACATATGGTCGTTGCGGCCACCAAAAGCGCGTCCGTTTTGGCCGCATGGGCCTCGTAAACCAGCCCCAAACTCACCGCGAACAAGGCCGCGCCAATGAGTGCTGCCTCTCGGCCAACCAACCGCCTCCCCGCCCAATAGGTCGCTAGTACCGCGATCAGCGCCGCCAGCACGCTGGGCAATCGATGTTTCCATATAGCGCGCGCATCCGGCCCGCCAAATAAAGTCACACTCACGGCTTGCGCCCAGTAAGCCCCTGCCGGTTTTTTCCAGCGCGGCGCATCTTGGAACCGAATATCAATCGGGTCGCCGCTCTCAATCATCTGCACGGTGGCTTGGGCGTAGCGCGCCTCATCCCGGTCAATTGCGGGAATACTACTTATTCCCGGCAAAGCAGTTAGCAAGACGAGGACTGTTAAAATCAGCACATGCGCCAAACGGCTATCTGAGGTTAGAAATTTCATCATGTTCCGCTTACCCGTGCAAGACTAATGCGGCAAGCATTTGCGCCACCTTAGGCGAAATTACAGCGGCGGCAGTTCTAAGTATGTGATGCGAATGTAGGGCGGAACAGCAGGAATGTCGGTAAGACCGCACGGCATGTCTTTTAAAGTCGTGCCGTTCAGCAGATTAAAGGTTAGCACCTCACCTGCTGCGCAGCCTCTACGCACTTCGTCATACACATCGCGCGGGGCCGTAAACATATTCAGCCCGTTAACGCCGGTGAGATTAAAATTGGCGTTCCATATACCTTCGCATATCCCCTCGCCCGCTACGCCTTTATGATCTGAATTGCTGTAGATTGAAATTGACCCGCCGCAATTGGCCGGCATCAGGCGGCCCAACCACCAATTATTTAAGGACAGATCGCTGGCGGAAGGCTCTCCCGAAACTTCAATCGCAATGGGCAGAGTCGATAATCCCGCGCTTAAATCCATCCAGCGCGATGTTTCATCATCGCTAATCAGACGCGCCGCGAGTTGAGAAAATTGCTCTGGATTATATTCGCTCGCCGCAGCGAGAAAATCTTCGGGCTGATATTCATTATCGTGAACCGCAATCACATCCACCCAAATATCTAAAATGTCCTTACCTTGTTTTGCCGCGCCGAGCTCCGCAAATAGGCTCACCACAAAGCCGCAATCATAGGCTTGTCGGCCCTGAACATAACCCTGACGTCCATCCAGCGGACGATTGCCCTGCTCGGCAATGCAGCGATTTAGCGTCTCTTCTGCCTCTATTCGAAAGGCATCGGAAGACAACCGCATGCGATCAGAAATATATTCTGTCGTCCCTTCATGTGCCCAGCTTTGCTGCTCATTTTGAAGGTTTTTAAGCCGCTGCCCGATCCACATATGAGTCGTTTCATGACCAATAAGCCCGGTAAAGGCCTTCACTAATCCCACGTCATTTTCATTCAAAGTCATATTGCGAATGCGTAGCGCAATCACGCCCTGCTTCATCGCCCCGCCTTTCCAGCCTTGGCTCTTAAAGCTCTCATCATTGGAATAGCTCACATAGAGCGTGGGTTTATACTCTCCGGAATCTCCAAGGCGGCGGGTCAACGTTTCACTGGCTGATCCCATATCCCGCGCCATTTGCGACCGCAGCCACGGCGGCACTTCGGGGCCCGCAATAAAATCAGGATTAGCCGCGCGCAAATTCTCGCGGGGCCCGACATAAAGCAGCGTATCGTCATCAGACGTAATCAGAAATTCGCTTTGACCCGTCGCATCCGTGACGCCATCGCGCACCATCTGCGCGTCAAAGCCTGTTAGGCGTAAGTTCACCGCCCCCTCTTCGAGCGCAAATATTGCCTTGTAAAACACCCAGCCCTTCGCGCCGATGCGATCAACGGCGAAATATCGGCGGTTAAAAAATTCAGTCTCCGGAGAGATCAGAAACTCAACGCGACTCCACGGCGCGCCATCTTTGCGGCTTAGAACTGCGCCATCAAAATTATGACTGTCACCGATAATTGTCCAGCTATTACGGCGCTGCGCTTGACCGTAATCTTCGAGCAACAACTCTGTCACTGTCTCAGTGGTTTCGATGGAAAGTCGCAAGGCCTCTCCTTCAGGACGAAGCGTTACCGTCGCACGGACATCGGAGTCATCGATTTTTGATGTTTGGCTGCTACAGGATTGCGCGCCAAAACATAAGAGAATGGCCAAGGCCATGATCATTATAGTTCGAAACGTCATACGATATTCTATCATGCACTTCCTGTGACGGATATGACTTGAACCTATCGTGTACATTTTAGCAAATGTTAACCCTGATCACGCAAGCAATATTGATATTAATCGCTCAAAAGTCCTCTTATGAAACGATCTCGCATATGGCTCTACAGTGTTGTCGCTGTGGTTCTTTGTGGTCCGCCCGCTCTCTTGGTTGGCCTTGAGCACCGCGCTAAATCTGCGCTGACATTCGCTCCATATGACGGCATGACCTTAATCTCGCACGCTGGCGGCGGATTAGAATTCGGCATGAAAAGTAACGCTAAAGAAGCATTTGATCTAAGCGCGTCGCGAGGGTTTCAATATATTGAAGCCGATTTTAGTCAGACGCCCTCAGGCGAATTAGTGCTGATCCATAATTGGGACAAAGCATGGCATAATTGGTTTTCTGGCCTGCATTATTTCCCGGACCGCTGGACGAAAGGTCACTTGAAATTGCCGGAAACTGCCGATGCCTTTTTGGCTAAAGATATGCGGCACGGGCTAACGCAAATGAGCGCAAAGGATCTAATGGAATGGCTTGAAGCACATCCTCAAATTCGCTTGATTACGGATATCAAAGACAACCCGGTTGAGAATTTAACCCAATTACGTGAACGTTTTCCTGAGACATCACAGCGTCTTATTCCGCAAATTTATCATCCGGACGAATATGATGCTGTCCGAGCTTTAGGATATGAAGACATCATTTTTACGGCTTATCGTAGCAAATTACCTGATGACGACATCATTGCATTTATTGACCAACACAAGATTTTCGCGTTGACCATACCGGTGGAAACAGTAACGGATCGCGTTATTCAAGAGGCGAATGCGCGTGATATTCCTGTATGGGTTCATCGCGGCAAAAACCGGTCGCCTTACACGGTGATGAATACTCCAGAATTTGCAACACGTTGGAAAGCGCGCGGTATTAGCGGGCTATATACAGATTATCTTTATCCCGCCGTCATTGCCCCTGCAAAAACAGCAGACTAATTTTTAAATTTATCGGGTCGCCAGCTCGCAATGTTCAGTCCGCTTTCAATGCTTTGGCCCATTTGAGTCAGCGTAATATCCTCAAATAACCGCCCCCACAATACGATAGAATCCGGCACATCAAAGTCTTCGCCGCCCTCTTCGCTTTGCCAAAATAATGTCCGCGTCGGGCGAGCGGTAAATCCGGCGCGCATCACCAAAGCGGGATGGCCGGTATAATTGGTGATCGACAATAGATTACCCGCAAAGGGCGGACTAATCAGCATGTCGACATCTTCGAAAACTGTATCCATCGCCTCCATCACCGCGCGGCGCAAACGCTGGGCCTGTATCAGATCAATGGCGGAAATAAAGCGCGCGGCGCGGAAACTATTGGGCCATGCATTCTCATCCTGCCAAACTAAATCATCATCGCGGCCATCCAGCGTTAAGTGCTCGAACGCGGCGGCGGCTTCGGAGAATAAAATCGTATTGAGCGCGCCTAGCGGAAAATCGCCAGGAAGTTCAAATTTGATTTCTCTAATTTCTGCATCCGTTTCGCGTGCTGCTTTAAGTGCAGCGTTCTGCGCGATAGACGCATTTTCAAACCATGACGGATCATAGCCGATAACAGTCTTACCAGTTGTTTGCGGGAAATACGGCATGTCAATCGAACCGGAGTCACGCGGGTCGTACCGATTTATTGCGCTAAGCACCAAAGCCGTATCACGGGCATATCGCGTAATCGGCCCAATCTTGTCCATCGACCAACAAAGCGCCATTGCGCCGTGGCGTGATACTCGCCCAAATGTCGGACGAAGGCCTGTTGTCCCGCATCGCGTGGACGGCGAAATGATAGAGCCTAGCGTTTCTGTCCCGATAGCAAAGGCGCACAGTCCTGCTGCGGTCGCGCTACATGATCCTGCGCTACTTCCGCTACTGCCTTCATTGGTATTCCACGGATTATTCGTGCGCCCCCCAAACCAGATGTCGCCATAAGCCAGCGCGCCTAGCGAAGTCTTGCCAAGCATCACTGCGCCCGCCTCGCGCAAGCGTTCTATGACGGCGGCGTCACTGTCGGGGACGCGGTCTTTGTAAGGCATTGCGCCATAGGTTGTTTTGATGCCTGCCGTATCGAGCAGGTCTTTCGCTGCAAAGGGAATGCCATGTAGCGGTCCGCGATAATTACCCGCGGCGATTTCTTTGTCAGCTTGTAACGCTTGCTCAATGGCTGTGTTCGTTGTGACGGTAATAAAGGCTTCGAGTTGCGGATCATATTTGGCGATGCGGTCAAGATAGATTTGCGTCAGGCGAGAAGATGTTAAATCACCCGCCCGTATGCGCGCACCGAGCTCTTCGACCGATGCAAATGCTAAGTCCGCATGCGTTACCTCAGTGAAATTTTGAATGCGATTACCGCGTTCTGCGCGGCCAACGATTTCGCCAAATTCTCCTGTTTGGGACTCATCAGGATTACCCGCGCTGCTGGGTAAAAGAATATTCACGCGCCCCGGTTTTTCAACGCGAGCAGCAGCCATAGCCGAAAGCTTGGACTCCCAAATCTTGTTTAAATCATTTTCATAGACTTTACCCGGAAGGCGCGGGTCAAATAGCCCAGCCGGCGCGAGGCCATTCGGTTTATCCCATGCGCGCAGGGCGTCGCGGGCATCGTCATTACCCTCAAATTGCCCTCGAAGCTGCGCACGCTCGGCGTCTGTATAGTCAACGCCGAGGAGTTTCTCTGCCCCCGCAATTTGGGCGTCGAGTTGCTGCTCAGGACTTGGTTTTGCGCTGCATCCCGCCGCGCCCGCGCCGAGGCCCAGAGCGGACATCAGCGCGAAATGACGACGGGTAACATCCATATCTAGTCTGCCAACACCTTCGGCTTGCGATAGTAAAGCTTGAGGCCATTGGCCGTACTCATACTGTCCGACTGGGTGTTGAGCATGGTGCGCATACGGTCGAGGAACAGTGTGTCCATCGTAATGATAATGGCTGTGACATAGGTCGCAAATTCACCCGAAACATTATGACTGGTCAGGATTTCCTGTAGCAAAACAATGGATGAACTTGGGACGCCTGCCGCGCTTGTGGAGTAAATCAACGATTGAAACGCCACGACAAAGCGGTCGGCCAGCGCCGGAACTTCGCCCGAAAAGGCTTGCATCCCGTTGAGTGATAATAATGTCAGACCCATCAATGTGCCCACCATATTGATCGTCGCGCCGATGGTATAAAATGGCGTGGCCTCATCCGCATTCGCGCCGAGTTGATCACAGGCAATGCGCGTCGCAGGAAGTGTTGCCATAGACGAGCTCGTGGCAATCGCGACGACGGCTTGGGGCAACAAGGCCCGCGCCATAAATCCTAGGCCGTGACCCAACACACGAGAACTAATCAAAATCATCAGCACCCAAACGATGGCCATTGACCCAAGATAAATCGGCAAAAGCTTGCTGAGTTGAAGCAACGAGTCCACGCCGCCTTCACGGTTCAGCGCAAGCGTCAAGGAGCCGAAAACAGCGAGCGGAATGGTAATCCAAAGAAATTTAATAAAGCCGCGAATAAACATATCCGATACGGCATCAGCCTGTTTACCAATGCCGGGGTTAGACCCTTCAAGCGATTTAATCCCGCGCCCCAGCATGAGGCCTGCATAAATCGAAATCATAAGCGGGCTAGTCACAACGCCATATATTTTTTGCAAAAAAGGAATGGCTTCGACATTTTGATTTGCCGTAAGACCAAGTGTTTCTGGCGTATCAAAAATATCAATTGGAAAAAGCGAATATGCCGTAATTGCGACCAAAGCCCCAATGATTGAGAAGCCTAAAAAGAAGCCGACAACGCGAATGAATTTCGCGCCAAGGCCGCCTGTTGACGTCGCAATAGACGCCCCGATGGACAAAATAATCAGCGCATACATGACGGGTTTCAGTGGTACGAACAGCGCGTCTTTGGCCAAATTCGCAATCGACTTGGTTAAATAAATATCCCCCGCCATGAGCGGCTTTGTTAAGCCGCTCGCGCCGAGCATATAAAGCACAACCGCAAGAACGGCTGCGCCAATCACGAGGAAAAGAAGGGGGATATTATAATAACGCCGCATTATTTTTCACCGCCCAGCTGTGACCACAGATAACTGTAAATCAGTGCTTGGCTATTGGCGGTCTCTTTGAGGTTCGCCGCGCCAGCATGACCGCCATCGATATTTTCATAATAAT
>CALLBH010000139.1 GCA_938001945.1 uncultured Robiginitomaculum sp. | reverse complement strand
GTGCAGGGCGCGGACGAACAGGACAGCGTCAACTTTGCCATGCGTGCTGCTTGGGACAGTTGAGAATGTTGCGGCAGACACATTGGCGCTATTATCACTGCGCCAATCTTGGGCTGTCACAACCCAGTCTTCGGCCCATGTTTCTTTTTCTTTCAGGCGCTCTGGTGTCATGAAGGAGAAGTTTGGCCACATCTCCATGGCGTAATCGACACCGATAAGTTCGCCTTCGGACCCCAGATAATCGAGCAATATTTTGGAATACCATCCGCCGCCGGGCAGGGCTTCGGCAACCGTCATACCGGGCTCAATTTCAAAGAAGGCGAGCGTGTTGCCGGGATGGCGGGATTGGTAACGAGATTTAGTTTTCTCGTCTTGCGCGGACAGGACATTGAGAAGGTCATCACTTACGTCAACGGATGCGGCAGTAACAGTTGGAACGCTTCCTGCGTCCATCGTTTTTTCAGCATGACCATCATGCCTGTGATCATCCGCCATTTTTGTTTCATCTGATTTGGCGCCGCAGGCCGAAAGTATCGCGGCTGCGCAGAGGGTTATAAGAAATTTGGATGTCATAACAGGGTCCTTAAATATGTGTCGTATTTACTCGGCGACGTGCTCTGCGCGTTCATGGAACTGTCCATATTTGCGATAACGCTCCAGATAGGTCGGCACGATAGCCTCCAAGGCTTCGGGGACTATGCCCAAATCTGCAAAGCTTTTCGCCTCTGGATTTGTCACATTATCGTGACGCAAATTGGTCACCTGATCGCGGGTGAGAAACGGCGTCATAAAGGGCAGGGCGCCCGATAATTCTCCGGCAAAGCCCATCACATTTGCAATTGGCCAAGGCAGCGGCGCGAGAAAGCGTTTTTTGTCAATCGTCTCAAGGACATATTCCAGAAGGGCTTTGAAGGTGTAAGTCTGCGGCCCGCCAAGCTCATATGTTTGACCTGTTGTGCCTTTGGCGATGAGTGTCGCTGCGGCCTCGGCCACATCTGCGACATAGACAGGTTGGAACTCTGTCTTGCCGCCGCCAATCAAAGGCAGCGCCGGCGCCATTCCGGCCATGGCCGCGAATTTATTAAAGAAGTCATCTTCGGGGCCAAAGATGATGGACGGGCGAAGGATTGCGGCTTTGGGCAGCGCCGCCAAAACCGCGTTTTCGCCTTCGCCTTTTGTGCGTGAATAATCGCTCTCGCTGTCAACATCTGCGCCAATAGATGAAATGTGAACCATGTTGGACACGCCCGCCGCGCTTGCCGCTTGCGCAATTGTTTTCGCGCCCTGCACATGAAGGGCTTCGAAGTTTTGCGGGCCCGCCTCAAACAGCAAGCCGACGCAGTTTACAACTGCGTCCGCGCCTTCGACCGCGCGTTCTATAGAAGTCTTGAACCGCAAATTAGCCTGCATCAATTGAATTTGCCCGACGCGACCCATGACTTTCAGGTCTTGGCCGGTATGCGGACGGCGCAGCGCCACGCGAACGCGAAAGCCTTTTGCAGCCAGCTCGCGAACCACGTAGCGCCCGACAAATCCGGAGCCGCCAAAGACTGTGACCAAACGTGTTTCTGTTGCCATAATGATGACCTTTGCAAGTGCGGCGCGCGCGCCTTAATTATTTCGGGCGGCATAGCTTTAATCGCTGCGCCTGACAAGGTGGCACAATGTTGGCTCTGCCTTGTTTTAGCCGATATTATCAATCATAGTATTGAACATGAAAACATGGATATTCGCGCTCACTCTTCTGTTTGCCGCACCCGCTGCGCTGGCCCAAAGCGCGCCGAATGAACTTGCTCAGGCGGCCAATGACCGACTCTCAGTTCGCGTTGTCTACACGCCGGCTTATGTTGGTATTGATTATCCGAATGGCGATGTTCCTGCTCATACCGGCGTCTGTACTGATGTCATTATACGCAGCTATCGCGCCGCTTACGGCTTTGATCTACAGCGCGCCGTCCACGAAGATATGAAGGCTAATTTTGAGGCCTATCCCAGCGCCCGTATTTGGGGGCTTAAGCGCCCTGACAAAAATATCGACCATCGCCGCGTGCCCAATCTTGAGGCCTATTTTAAACGCCAAGGCGCGTCTTTGCCGCGCACGCTTAAGGCGTCTGATTATCTGCCCGGCGATGTGGTCAGCTGGCGACTTGGTGGACGCATAGCGCACATTGGTATTGTCTCAACGCGCAAGAGCAAATATGGCACGCCGCTCATTATCCATAATATTGGTTCTGGCGCAAAAGAAGACGATATTCTTTTTGCCTCGCCGATGACGGGCCATTATCGGTTCACGCCGCCTGAATAGGTCGCAGCGGCTTCGAGATTACCACGTTGACGCTAAGCGGAGCGTTGTCTAAACCGCGCGCTTACTCAAACACTGGATATGTGCCCTGGTGGCGGAATTGGTAGACGCGCTAGCTTCAGGTGCTAGTTTCTGTATGGAAGTGGAAGTTCGAGTCTTCTCCAGGGCACCATTTTTGATTGCGGGTTGCCGCCCGCCAACCCAACCCGCATGTTTCGGTTCGAG
>CALLBH010000138.1 GCA_938001945.1 uncultured Robiginitomaculum sp. | reverse complement strand
GCGCGCGCGACGAAATTGACACCGCGTAAGTCCGCGTTGAAAAACGGATAGCTCCCGATTGACACACCCGCATGCTCGGCTTCGATTTCGGCCAGACGCGCGGCGGCGTCGCCCTCGCCTATGCCTGTCGCGGTGACTGTGATGGACTTAAGCGTCACGCCGCCTTTAATGCGATGCTCTATATCCGGCAACATGCCGCGCATGATGGACGGCACGCCGGCCATGGTGAAGACATTTTTGGTCTGGAACCCCGGCGCTTGGCTAACAGGATTTTTGATTAAGATCGCCCCATCTGGAATACGCGCCATGCGACGACGTGCGGCGTTTAGCTCACCTTCACTATATCGTTCACGCAAATGCTCCAGCGCGTCTTCACGCTCACTTATACCCAGCCCAAAGGCCGCCGCAATGTAGTCCGCTGTAATATCATCATGGGTCGGGCCAATGCCGCCTGTGGTGAAGACATAGTCAAAGCGATCTGAGAACGCTTTGACAGTCCTGCTAATTGTGGCGGCGTCATCGCTAATAACCCGCGCCTCGCCCACCCGGACGCCGAGCGGTTCGAGCCATTTGGCTATCGTGCCCAAATTCGTGTCTTGAGTACGGCCCGAGAGCAATTCATCGCCAATTAAAATGACGCCTGCGGTTACGACACTCATGGCCTGTTGCGCCCATGCGCGTCATGGCTCTCAACCCAATAATTACCGACCACCGCTGAGGACAGCGAAATCTCGCCCGCCAGCACTGTCGCTCCGAGGATCTCGGCGAGGCGCAGGGCTTTGCCCTCCCCGTAACAGTCCATCATCTCGAGGCATTCGCGCTGCGTGGCGAGGCCGGTACCACCGCCATAACTTGCGACAATCAGCGATGGCAAAGTGAGTGACCAATAGAGGTCGCCATTATCATGCAATTCAACATGGGTGATACCCGCTTGGCTTTCGGCGACATTGGCGGCGTCTTGGCCTGTCGCGATATAAACGGCAGCGATACCATTGGCCGCGTGAACGCCATTATTTGACGTCCCCGCTAGCATACCGCCCGTCATGGAAATGCGGCGCATGCGGTAAACCTCTTTGGTCTCCACCCGCATAATCTCCATAAGCGCGTCACGCGGAATTGTCGCCTCGACCACGACGCGCGCGCCGCGTGAATGTAGCGTGTTGAGCTGGCTATGTTTTTTGTCCGTGTCGATTGCCCCCGATAATGTGTAGCTATCGGGGCGGATATCTTTGGGGCAATTCTCCATAATCCAGTGACACGCCGCCTGCGCCGCTTTGCCGGACATATTTTGCCCCGCTGCGTCACCTGTTGTGAAATTAAAACGCGTATACCAAAAGCGCGCCACGCCGTAATGCTCGATATGGGAAAGTTTGCCGCGCGAAGTTGTTGTCTCAGCCGCCTGCTTCACACCCGCCAAATTATCGCGCAGCCAGTCCCCAAAAACCCGTGCCTCGCGCGCGGACGGAAAATGAAACACGGGTGCTCGCTGCATGAACCGCTCAACCACGGTCGCTTTAATCCCGCCAATTTTAGACAGCAAACTCATGCCGCGGCTATAGCTGGCCACGAGCGTGCCTTCGGTCGTCGCCATCGGCACATAAACCCAGCCGTCAATATGCTCCCCCTTGACCAGCATCGGCCCCGCCAAACCAATCGGCACTTGGGCCGCGCCAATGGGGTTTTCAATATTCCCTTGCAAGCTCGCAGGGTCAAAACTGGCCGCGGTAATATGGGGCGTCTTCACACCCGTTTGCGCCTCAATAAAGGCCTGGCGCTTCGCGATCATCTCAGGAGTGAAATTATTCTCTTTATCACGCGGAATGGAGGGCGGTTTTGATGGCATATGTGGAGTCCTTTTGGGACACCCTATCCGCTCGGTATCACCGCGCAACCTCCTAGAATTGTAAAATACTCGAAATTATGTTACTAAGTTTCATAACCGGGAGAATTTTATGCTGCGTCAAATTTCAAAAACGGCCTTTATCATAGCTTTGGGACTATCTACATTTCAGCTCCAAGCGCAGATTGCTGATGAATATGACGAGGTTGTCGTCACCGGCTCGCGTATCACAGCCGGCGGCGCGCAGGACATAAATTATTTCCGCGGTGCCGCCAGCCGAGGCAAGATCCCGCATGCCGCAACTATGACCTCCGAAGGATTACTTAGTCAGCATGATTTAATCTTGACCGCTGAAACGCCTTGCGCGCAAACCTTGTGTTTGAACGGCGAAGCTATGCAAATGCCGTTAGGAAATATGCTTGATGCTGACTATTTTATGGGCCTCGCCTTTGACACCAATATTGACGATACGAATTGGTCGAGAGAACCGCTTAATCTTGTCGTCGTCATTGATAAATCTGGCTCTATGTCAGGCGAGCCGCTGGATCAGGCGCGCAAAAGCGTCACCGCAGCGATTGGAAAACTCCAACCCGGAGATCAAATCTCAATCGTGCTATACGGCAATGTGGTTGAGACCTATTTAGAGCCGACGAAAATCACGCTTATAAATCGCGGCGATCTAAAAAACAAAGTCAAAGCCATTGAAAGCCGCGGATCGACCAATATGGAAGCCGGGCTAGAGCGCGCATTTGAGCTCGCCAAATCAACCCAGGTCGGATTTGATGGCACAACGCGCGTGATGCTGTTCACCGATGAACGCCCAAATGTGGGGCGCACAGACGCGGAGAGTTTTATGGGCATGGCCCGCGCCGCATCTACGCATGATGTGGGCATGACCACAATTGGCGTTGGCGTTATTTTTGGCGCAGAGCTGGCGACCAAAGTGAGCAGCGTGCGCGGCGGGAATTTATTCTTTGTTCGGGATGACAAAGATATTGAGCGCCTGTTCTCAACCGAATTTGACTTTATGGTGTCCGAGGTTGCCCGTGATATGACTGTGCGCGTCACGCCGCGAGACGGATTTAAAATTAGCGGCATTTACGGCGTCCCCCAAGATAGTTTTACCCGCGCAGGTGATAGCGTCGAAATGAGTGTCGCAACGGCGTTCTTATCAAGTGCAGGCGGCGGTATATTCTTTGGGGTAAGCCGCGAAAATCCAGATATGCCCGCAGAGCAAGTGTCCGGAGACGCGCCCTTTGCCTCAGCAAAATTAGCTTATACCGACAGCGCAACAAAAGTTCGGCAGGTGCAAACGGTGACCGCGCGAACAGCATCTCGCCCAAGTGCTAATTTGCAAAAGGCGTCACTTCTGTCTCAGCAATATACCGCTCTACGTAGCGCATCTACCTCTCATCATAATGACAATGACCAAATGGCGGCATTTCAAATCTTGAAACGCTATTCTGATATTATGGACGCAAGCCCCCTAGAAGGCCTTGATGAAGAGCGTAAACTGGTCAGTAAACTGACGGCAACCACGGGCTATCTATCTGGCAATATGGAATATGCGGCTGACCTGCCGGGCTCAATGCGCCTTATCAATAAGTGGAGGATCGGCAGCGTCGAAGGCAGTGAAGACCTACGCCGCGGGGATGTGTTGGAATTTGGCCAAGATGATGAATTCACCATTTTCCGCCGCACCCGCAGCCTGACAGAATCCGACGAGACTGAATATTACCGCGTCAATGATGAACAGGTTTATCTGTCCGAATCTGATCTCACCTTGAATTACAAATTCAACAAAAAGGGTAATCTAATCTTGCGGCATCCCGAAGGTGATATGTTTATGCGTCTCTCGCCATATGAGGCCGCAATGCCCTAGCATTTCTGTATCGGGCAGATTATATAGCCCTCAAAGGAATGACTATGAATTATATTGACGCTGAACTGGCCCCTGCGGGACGATCTAACGCGATTAAGATTTACAATGAAGCGGCTTTTGAAGGCATGCGTAAAGCCGGGCGGTTAGCCGCTGAGTGCTTGGACATGCTTGTCCCAATGGTTGTACCCGGCGTCACGACTGAGGCGCTGGATGACGCGGCGCGGGAGTTTATCCTTGATAATGGCGCAATACCGGCGTGTCTCAATTATCGCGGCTATCCAAAAACCATCTGCACCTCAATCAATCATGTGGTTTGCCATGGCATCCCTGTGCCCAAGCCGCTTAAGAAAGGTGATATCGTCAATATCGACGTCACCGTTATTGTCGATGGCTGGCATGGCGACACGTCGCGCATGTATCCCGTCGGAGAGATCAACCGTCGCGCAGAACGCTTGATTGACATCACCTATGACAGCCTGATGCTCGGTTTGAATGCTGTGAAGCCCGGAAATACGACGGGCGACATTGGCCATGCTATTCAGAAATTTGCCGAAGGTGAACGCTGTTCTATCGTGCAGGATTTCTGTGGTCATGGTCTTGGCCGCGTCTTTCATGACGCGCCAAATATTCTGCATTTTGGACGCCCGGGCGAAGGCGAAGAGCTGCGCGAAGGCATGTTCTTTACCGTGGAGCCAATGATTAATCTGGGCAAACCGGATGTGAAGGTGCTCTCCGACGGTTGGACCGCTGTCACGCGCGACAAAAAACTGACTGCGCAATTTGAGCACTCCATTGGTGTGACCAAAACGGGCTGCGAGATATTTACGCTCTCGCCCAAAGGCCTTCACAAGCCGCCTTACGTCTAATTGCCTAAACTGCCTCACAAAGATGCGGGCCATCGCCCAAGGCTGCGTCAGCGGTTCCTAGAGGGCGGCGCGGATGCTCTGCCCGATTATGAGCTCCTAGAGCTTTATCTATTTCAGTGCATTCCGCAAAAAGACACCAAGCCGCTCGCAAAACAGCTCATCGCAACATTTGGAAGTTTTGCCGAAGTGATGACCGCGCCCGTCGAGCAGCTCACGCAAGTTAAAGGAGTCGGCGCAGTCACCGCCGCCAATATCAAAGTGCTCCACGCCGCCGCCTTGCGTTTGTCGCGTGAAAACGTGATGTCGCGTCCGGTCCTATCCTCATGGACGGCCCTGCTCGATTATGTGCGCGGCGCGATGCAATATGAAAAGAACGAGCAATTTCGAGTTCTATTTTTGGACAAGAAAAACCGCCTGATTGACGATGTTATCCTTGGCAAAGGCACCGTTGACCGCGCGCCTGTCTATCCGCGCGAGATTATCAAAAAAGCGCTCGATATTGGCAGCACCGCTATCATCTTGTGCCACAATCACCCCAGCGGCGACCCAACACCCAGCCAGAGCGATATTGATATGACCAACCATGTCATATCCGCGGCCAAGCCTATCGGTATTGCTGTTCACGACCACATCATTGTCGGGCGAAATAATACGATCAGCTTCAAATCCCTGGGGTTGATGTGAGACGGTTAACACGCTTGGTTATCTAGAACACAACCTGAAATTAAGTTTGCGTTAAAGGGAATGTCCTACGCTGCCATAATCAAAGCGGATTGGGGCATGATAGACACCTTAGCGACACTAAATGAAACCGTCCTGCTGACGCTTCTCAATGAGCTGCCTAATCCTGTCTATGTCAAAGATGAGCGCCACAAATGGATCTATGCCAATGATGCATTTTGCGCGCTTCAAGGCCGCAAACGTAGCGATCTCTTGGGGAAATCTGATTTTGATATTAGCCGCCCTGAGCAAGCCGCCCTATTCTGGGAAAAAGATAATCTCGTCCTCAAAAGCCGGCAACCTAATGTCAATATTGAGCAGACAACCAATGCTAATGGCGTAACCCGGTGGGTGGAGAGCAAAAAAACAGCCTATGAAGACAGCGCAGGGAATGTTTATCTCTTTGGCATTTTGACCGACATTACGGATCTTAAAAACCGTGAAGCCGAGCTTGAAACAGCCAGAATAGAAGCCGAACACGCAAATGTGGCCAAATCAGAATTTCTGGCCAATATGAGTCATGAAATCCGAACGCCGATGAACGGGATTATGGGCATGGCCGAATTACTCAGTCAGTCTGAACTGGGCGCGCGCGAAATGGGTTTCATAAATGTGATGGAGCGATCTTCGAATTCACTCCTCTCAATCATTAATGACATTCTTGATTTCGCTAAAATCGAATCCGGACAAATGACACTCGAGACTCGCCCCTTTAATCTGCGTGAATGCATCGAAGATATATTAGCGCTTTTGTCGGCAAAAGTTGATGGCGTAAATGTCGAGCTATTGCTGCGTATTCAGCCCGGCCTTCCCTCTTGTTATGAGGGGGATGTCGGCCGCATTCGTCAAGTGCTCTTAAATATTGTCGGCAATGCTATAAAATTTACGCAAAAAGGACATGTCAGCATAGACGTCAGCGGGAGCACCAAAAACGCCATTGCGGATTTAAATATTAGCATCACGGATACAGGCATTGGGCTACCCCCTGAAAAGCAGAAGATAGTTTTCGACAAATTTACACAAGCCGATAATAGCACGACGCGCGAATATGGCGGCACAGGATTAGGCTTATCTATCGCTAAAAACCTAACCGACCTTATGGACGGCGCGATAGGTTTAACCTCCGAGCCTACAAAAGGGTCAACCTTTACGGTCACGCTGTCTCTTCCCGTGGCCAAAGATGATATGCCCGCGAAAATAAATACCGATGCTCATACAGGTTTAAACTTATTAGTCGTCGATGATAATGACGTGAATCGCGCAATTCTAAAGGAGCAAATCACGCAATGGGCGTGTAAAGCGCTAACCATATCATCCGGCGCTCAGGCTTTGAGAGTTCTCGACAAAGCGGCAGAGAAGAACATTCAAATTGATTTGATGATCGTTGATTATCAAATGCCAAATATGAACGGCGAAGACCTTGTCCGCCATATCAAAGCTCAGAATACCCATGCAGACATTCCGATCATCATGCTGTCCTCGGTTGATAAATGCGAACTGCGCGACCGTATGATGGGCTTGGACATTGAGGCTTTCCTGACAAAGCCCTCACGCGCCAGCGCGTTATATGACGAAGTAAATGCGGTGATCAATAGGCGCAAATCCCAAACCCCATCACCAGAGGCAAAAGCGAATTCAGTCCCGCCTGCGCCTATCGTTAAAACGCATGCCAAACCCAATAGCACTCAACAGCTGGATGTCCTCATCGCCGAAGACAATGATGTCAACCAAGCCTATGTTCGCTATATTTTTGAAGATTTGGATTTAAATTTTAGGATTGTCGAAAATGGGCAGCTCGCCGTAAATTCATGGGAGATTGATCGCCCAAAGCTTATACTTATGGATGTCTCCATGCCGCAAATGGATGGCTTGGAGGCGGCTCGAGCTATCCGCAAACGTGAAGACGCTCTAGGGCTAATTCGAACGCCAATCATTGCCGTCACCGCGCATGCACTAACCGGTGATGAAGAGCGCTGTTTACAAGCCGGTATGGACGCCTATCTGGCGAAGCCGCTATCTGTAAAACATATCAAAAAACTTCTGCAGGACTGGGGCGTTACCGCTGCCCGGCCCGGCGCAAGACGCGCGATCTAGCTTGCCGGCTGCACAGAGCGCCGACGCGGTGTTTTGGGCCATGACACAATAAAGGTACTTCCCTCATCAAGCTTTGATTCAACACGCACTTTTCCGCCGTGATGATGCGCTAGCTTTTTAACCAAAGCGAGCCCCATACCGCTGCCTTCAACCTCGTCGCGGCGCTTCAATGTCTGAAACATATCGAATATTTTGTCATGGAATTTAGGGTCAATTCCGGGGCCATTATCCCGAACAGAAAATGTGATAAATTCTTCCGTATATGCGGATGATATAATAATTCTGCCCTTATCTTTATCATTATGTTTAATCGC
Source organism: uncultured Robiginitomaculum sp. (assembly GCA_938001945.1). Classification (GTDB taxonomy): domain Bacteria; phylum Pseudomonadota; class Alphaproteobacteria; order Caulobacterales; family Maricaulaceae; genus Robiginitomaculum. The sequence goes on along the minus strand of CALLBH010000138.1, from coordinate 5,602 downwards.
ATTATTGATCAGATTATGAAATATTTGCTCAAGCGGCATGCGCTCTATTTCAACCCCGATCAATGTATCATCAAGCGTGACGGCAAAGCCGTCAGGAATATCAATCACGCGCGTAACATCTTTGAGAATGTCCATGGCCTTAACTTTTTGAGATTCAACATAGACTTGGCCTGCGCGTGAATATTGGAGCAATCCATCGAGCAAGCGCTCCATGCGTGTAACGCGGCCGCGGAGCATTTGAATGCGGACTTTATTTTCATCATCAATTTGATCGCCTAAATCTTCGGCAATCCATTTGCTAAGATTATCAATGGCGCGCAAAGGGGATTTAAGGTCATGAGACGCGCTATAGGCGAATTTTTCGAGGTCCTGATTGGATAACATCAAATCTTCCATAGCCCGATTACGATCAATCTCGGCCGCTTTACGGCGCGAAATATCGCGCACAATAATATTAAATAATAAGCTCCCATCCTGAGTGATCTCGCTTACGGAAACTTCAAGCGGCTTTGGGACCGTCCCGCAGCAGACACCCTCTAACTCTTGCGTTTGCAGCGCATTCGGCCCGTTATCCTGCAAAGTACCCTTTTCGCGTTTTTTACGGTAGAGCTCTTTGTAAACCTGCGCAAATGTTGGAATAATCTTATCAACGCTTTGGCCAATAATATTTTCGGGCGCGTGTCCGAAAATATCTTGGCAGGCTTTGTTATAACTGGCGACGCTGCCCTGCTCCGTCACCGTCATAATCCCGTCCACCGCATTTTCGAGAATATTGTCCATACGCGCAGCTTGCTCATATTGAGCGGAGGCCATTTTCTTTGCAAAGCGGATCGCGCGCCGATTAGACCGCGTCAGCAGCAGAAACAAGCCGATGAGCAATCCTTCAATCAACAAGCCGCCGATCAAAATCAATTGCGGCTTGTTGTTGACTGTCGTGCGCTCAAAACTTGGGCGGCTCCAGACTTCATATGTCCAATTTCGCCCATAGACATTTTGTGTCAACCGCGTCTCAAATACAGGAACATGACCATTACGATCAGTTGGACTGTTGCTTTCATCAAATAGCACATCATCCCCGTCAACGATCTTAAGGCCGACGCGGCGCTGCTCTGCGCCTAGCGCTCCGTCCATTAAACGTTCAAAAATAAAAGGGGCATAGGCCATGCCGATAAATGTCTTTTGGCGCTCAATTTCATTTTGCGGATTATCGCCCGTATAATAGGGCGCATAGAATAAAAATCCGGGCGTTTTTTTAGCATCCTGAACCAAAATAATTGGCCCCGTAATTTGCGCTTCTCCCGTATCGCGCGCCTTCATGGCTGCCATGTAGCGATTTGTTTCATGCGCCACATCAAGACCCACAGCCGCCGCATTCAAAGACACGGGTTCAATATAGGTAATGGGCAAAAGATCATCGCGGGAATGCGCAGGAAACACCCGAAAATCAGGACGAATTTCGCGCTGCTCAGCAATAAATGCATCCAGGTCTTCGGGTTTAACATAATCAATCAAGCCAATTCCATTGATGCCCGGATAAGCCATTTCGATCTGTAGCGTCGTTGAAAACTGCTTCCAAGAGCTGAGCGGCATTCCATTTGGGCTGGACTTTGTCGCAGCGACCGCGCTCCACAAAATATCTTCGTATTTTGTCATGCGTTCTGAAATCAGGTCAACAACCTGCGTGGCCTCGCGATTAAAACGCTCAGAGACCTGCGCGTCACTTTGCGTTTTGGCATAGCGCCATGCAATCATGGTCAGGATAAATGACGCCAGAATAATCGCCCAATGCACCCAATGAAAACGGCCGGCCTGCTCAATGCGTTCTTTTTCGGCCAAATAGGATTGGCTTCGCCCCGCCGTTATATTTGCGGCCGTTACGCTATCAGGATTGTTTTGCGCCACATTTTACCTTTGGTAGAAACGTCAAGGTTACGCGATACACTCCGCGCGCAGGGCTAATATATCGTTAAGCTTACGCACGAGCTATTCGAGTTTTGATAACTCATCGAGCGTAAATTTAGCAATCATCCCCTGCGTCGCCGCGCGAAAAGCGGCTATATGCGGCGTCGCCATATGCTGATCCATCGCCGCTTTATCGGTCCAGCACTCATAAAACACAAAATGCGCCGGATCATTATTATCAGTATGAAGATCATATCCGATACATCCCGCCTCAGCGCGCGTCGGCGCCACAAGCGCTTTTAGTGCCGTCAAAACGGCATCTGCATTGTCAGGATTGGCGTGAATATTTGCGACGAGTGTTAGCGGCATATTGGGCTCCTATTGGGCATTCAAATGCAAGCTAGAGCAATATATAATGCGCGCATAGCAATTTTACGATTAGTCGGGCGACCGCTAAAAACTGCATTGGATATGCGCTTTACACTTCTTCGCCCAATTGAAGCGCCAATGCCGCCGCCATGAACTGATCCAAATCCCCATCAAGCACCGCATCGGTTTGAGATGTCTCTACGCCCGTCCGCAGGTCTTTGACCATTTGGTAAGGCTGCAAAACATAGGAGCGGATTTGGTGGCCCCAACCGATTTCGCCCTTATTATCATTTTGGCTTTGAGCGGCTTCTTCGCGCTTTCGCATCTCGAGTTCATAGACCCGCGCGCGCAGCATATCCCAGGCTTGTTTTCGGTTCTTATGCTGGCTGCGATCATTTTGGCATTGCACCACAATGGCCTCGCTTTCGCCGGGCGGCGTATAGGTGAGGCGCACGGCGCTGTCGGTTTTATTGACGTGTTGGCCGCCTGCCCCGCTCGCGCGGTAGGTGTCTACGCGTACATCGCTCTCGGGGATATCGACCTCAATCGTGTCATCAATTTCGGGGTAAACCCAAACCGAGCTAAAGGATGTATGACGCCGCGCATTGCTGTCAAATGGGCTAATCCGCACAAGGCGATGCACGCCGCTCTCGGTTTTCAAATAGCCATAGGCGTTTGGGCCTTTGACATGAATAGTCGCCGATTTAATGCCTGCGCCGTCGCCTGCCTGTTCTTCGATCACATCGACTTTCATGCCCGACGCCCCCGCCCAGCGCGTATACATGCGCAGCAGCATTTCGGCCCAGTCCTGCGCCTCTGTTCCGCCTGCGCCCGGGTTAATCTCGACAAAAGCATTATTGGGATCGGCCTCACCAGATAATAGCGCCGCCGTCTCTGCTTTAGCTGCGCGCCGCGCCGCGGCCTCTAGCGTATTAATCGCCTCGGCCAGAACGCCTTCGTCGCCTTCCATTTCGGCCAGCTCCGCCAGCTCTTGGGCATCCGTCATATCGGTTTGCAGGCTTTCTATGGCCTCAAAACTATCGGACAGGCGCTGCCGCTCTTGCATCAATTTTTGCGCCGCTTGCGGGTCGTTCCAAAAATCAGGGCTTTCGGACAGATTGGTAATTTCGGCTAAGCGCCGCGCCGACTGCTCCGGGTCAAAGACGCCTCCTCAGCAGCTCTAACGACTGCTCGATTTGCGCGGATAGATTTTCAATTTCTGCACTCATGGTTTTTATGGCCTCGCTGCGCTCGCGCCACCCCCTCACCGCTGTGCGGAGCTCCCCCCTCTAGGGGGAGCGGAAGTTACGCGAGAAATTTAATTAATTCCCGCTCCCCCTTGAGGGGGGAGCTGCCGACAGGCTGAGGGGGTGACCCTCAATCTGCCAACTCCGTTGACACTATTTTATAATTTTCACGCCGCCCATATAAGGCACAAGTGCATCCGGCACCGTAATGCTGCCATCGGCGTTTTGGTAATTCTCGAGCACCGCGACGAGCGTACGCCCGACCGCGAGGCCGGAGCCGTTTAGCGTATGGACGAAGCGGTTATCTTTGGGCGCATGTTTATAGCGCGCATTCATGCGGCGGGCTTGGAAATCGCCGCAATTACTGATGCTGCTAATCTCGCGGTAACGGTCTTGGCTGGGCAGCCAGACTTCGATGTCAAATGTGCGGCGCGCGCCAAAACCAAGATCGCCCGTGCAGAGCTCGACGACGCGATAAGGCAGATCGAGCCGCTTAAGTACATTTTCTGCGCAATCGAGCATGCGCAAATGTTCGGCCTCTGACTCTTCGGGGCGCGTAATGCTAACCATCTCAACTTTGATAAATTGATGTTGCCGGATCATGCCCTTCGTATCCTGCCCTGCACTGCCCGCTTCGCTACGGAAACACGGCGTGCGCGCAGTATAGCGGCGCGGGAGGGTTTCCGCATCAACGATAGACTCGCGCACGATATTGGTGAGTGACACTTCGGCGGTTGGGATGAGGTAAGCCTCACCTGTTTTATACAAATCTTCTTCAAATTTCGGAAGCTGCCCTGTCCCATAGAGCGCATCGCCGCGCACCATGAAGGGCGGGCTTGTCTCAACAAAGCCATGCTCTTCGGTTTGCATATCGAGCATTAAATCGCCCAGCGCGCGCTCCAGTCGGGCGAGCTTTCCGCTCAAAATAACAAAGCGGCTCCCGCTCATTTTGGCGGCGGTTTCGAAATCCATCTGGCCAAGATTTTCGCCAAGATCGGCGTGGTCTTTGACGTCAAAATCGAAGCTGCGCGGCGTGCCGACAGTCCACAGCTCGACATTGCTGTCTTCGTCATCGCCCACAGGGACATCTTCGAATGGAAGGTTCGGAATACCCGCGAGTTTATCACTCTGCACAGCGCGTTCCCCGTCCAGCTGCGCGCCCATGGCCGCGATGATATTTTTCGCGCCGGACACTTCGGCTTTCAGGCGTTCAGCTTCTTCTTTGTCACCTTTGGCAATGGCTTGGCCGATTTTCTTGGAGGCCGCATTGCGCGCGGCTTCGGCGTCTTGCTGCACCTGCATGCCTTTGCGGATGATCGCGTCGCGGTCGAGAATAGACTTCGCCATCGGCTCCAGCCCGCGCATAGCGAGGCCTTTATCGAACGCGTCAGGGTTTTCGCGAATGGCTTTAATATCGTGCATGGTGCGGCCTTGAATTAGTTTCCCGCGCTATAGCGGGCGCAGGGATTCGGGTAAAGCTGTATCCGTGTAGTAATCGACACGGTGTGTCGATTATAGGATCAGCCGAAACCGCCAGCGGTTTCGGAACTCCGCTGCAATCGACTCACAAGGTCGATTGCCGTCGCTTCGTTACTCAATCCCGCGCCGCGTCACTGCATAGACCGCGAAGCTCGCGAGCCAGTGGCTGCCGGAATAGTGCTCGTCTGATACGGCGGCAATACCTGTTGTGAGATGCAATTCGCGAGATGCCTCAAGCGCCGCAATACGCGCATCTCCATCGGGTAGGCTCGCGGCGATACCGTCGAGGTTCCACGCGCGCGACAAGTTCACCCCGTCCAGATGGACAAGTTTACCATCGCTCGCATCTTTCACCACACCCGGCGCAAGCCAGTCACCGGAACCGTCTGTCGGGATATTCGGCATAAAATCAGTTAGCCACGCGGCATAATCATCTGCGCTCATGAAACGCCGCATCAAATCAGCCGTTTGCAAACACGGCGAGAGGAAATCCTCACCACTCGGCTCATAACTAATCGGGCAATTTTTATCATCCCTATGAAACTCAAGGCTCTTGGCTTTAAGCTCGGCGGCAAATTCCTTGTTCCCTGCTACCACGGCGTAAT